>CALDMI010000312.1 GCA_937914815.1 uncultured Clostridia bacterium | reverse complement strand
GAGCAGAAGCTCGACATGGGGTTTGCCTTTGACGGTGACGCCGACAGATGTATCGCCGTGGACGGAGGCGGAAATGTGGTCGACGGAGATAAAATAATGTATATTCTCGCGCAGAGGCTGCGCCAGCGGGGCATGCTCACCGACGACACGGTGGTGGCAACCGTGATGTCCAACAGCGGTTTCTTCAATAGTCTTGAGCGCGCGGGAATGAAATGCGTGCAGACGGCGGTCGGCGACCGGTTTGTATATGAGAGGATGCAGAGAGACGGCTACGCGATAGGCGGCGAGCAGTCCGGGCACATAATACTCCGTAAATACGCGACGACGGGCGACGGAATACTGACAGCGATAATGCTCGCAGAGGAGGTATGCGACAGGAAAACCCCGCTCGCAGAGCTCGCCGCGCCGGTGACACTCTACCCCCAGTACACAGAAAACATAAAGGTCGCCGACAAGGATGCCGTCATGGCTGACAGGTGCGTCACCGAGGCGGTCACCCGCGTCAACGCGCTTATCGGCGGGAACGGCAGAGTGTTGCTCCGGAAGAGCGGGACAGAGCCGGTAATCAGAGTCATGACAGAGGCGGAAACACTCGGAAAATGCAAGGAATATGCAAATATTGTCGCGGACGCGATAAGAGCGGGAGGATACGAGGTTGGATAAAGGAGACATACGCACGTCAGCCCTGTTTGATTGCAGGACGGAATATCTCCGTGAGCTGTTTTCAAAACATGAGTACCCGTGGGAAATGCTCACGGAGCTGAAAGAATATATCGAAAAGGTGATAGAGCGCGGGCTCCCCGGCTATCGTCTCATATCCGAGGGCGTCCTTGTCGGCGAGGATGTGAAGATATACCCGACGGCGACGATAGAGCCGCCCGCCGTTATCGGCAGCGGGAGCGTGGTGCGCCCCGGGGCATACATCCGCGGGTCGGTCATTACCGGGCGTGACTGTGTTATAGGAAATTCAAGCGAGCTGAAAAACTGCGTACTGCTCGACGGTGTGCAGGCTCCGCACTACAACTACATCGGCGATTCCATCCTCGGAAACCTCGCGCACATGGGCGCGGGGAGCATTTGCTCAAATCTCAAATCAGACGGGCGCGCGGTCGTCATACACGGTGACACGGAATATGAGACCGGGCTACGGAAGGTCGGCGCAATTCTCGCGGACGGGGCGGACATCGGCTGTGGCTCGGTCCTCAATCCCGGCACCGTCATAGGGAAAAACACGTCGGTCTACCCTCTCATTCCTCTTCGCGGAGTCTATCCCCCGGACTCCATAGTCAAGGGGACGGACACCGTCGTCAGAAGAGAGAAAAGATAAAACAGCGACGGTTATAAAACAAAAACAAGGCGGACAGCGGTGCACTGCACTACTGTCCGTCTCTTTTTCGCTTTTTAGGCTTTGAAACAGGCATTATGCCCGCCCCCGGTCTCCGGGGGCGGTATTCCGGCTTTGCAGTCTTATCTGTACTGCTCCGCTTTTCCGCCGGCAAGAGTTATCATCTTGACAGCCTGAATGGAATATTTATCAGCCTCTATGGTCAGTGCCTTTGTCATCACGCCGCCGGCAAGAACCTTTATTCTGCCTGCGTTCTTCGGAATGAGGCGCTTTTCCTTCAGCGACTCGAGAGTCACGAGCTCGCCGTCGTTATAATTCTCGCAGATCGTGCCGATGTTTATCTCGACAAGCTTTCCGCTTCTTATCTCGATGGGGGCTATCTTCTCGAGACTCTGCTCTGCCTCCTCGTCGGAGAGCCGTATATCAGCCTCCTCGGAGCTTATGAACACATGCTCGGGCTCCTCGACTACAGGCTCTTCAACCTGTGCGGGTTCCTCAGCTACAGGTTCTTCAACCTGTGCGGGTTCCTCGGCTACGGGTTCTTCAACCTGTGCGGGC
>CALDMI010000311.1 GCA_937914815.1 uncultured Clostridia bacterium | reverse complement strand
CTCCCTCTCCACTGTCAGGCAAAAGGTGCGGCGCACGCGCGTCCCCACCTCCTCCGAAAACGCGCCCGGAGGGGTCAGAGCCCGCAGGGCGTCGCCGTATGAGCAGAGGGTATGATTTTTCAGAAACAAACACAGCCCGAGCATCTCATCCGAGAGGGCAATCCTCCCGTCAAGCAGAGAACGCACGGGCTTTGTCACAACGCCCTCCGGCGCTGCCTCCGAAAGGGAGACCACCGCCCCGACGCGGAGCCTGTCTCCCCTCCCGAACGGGACGCGGACGACAGAGCCGACGCGTATATACGGCGCCATGCTCTCCGGAACGGAGTAATCAAAGGGGCGGTCTATACGGTACGGGACATCACAGACATAAACTCCGGCGTACATACTTCTCCCCTTTCTGCTTTACTGTGAACGGTTTTTCCCTTATACCCCGGGTCAGTCTGCTATAATCTCCGGGCGCTTTAAGATAAATCTGCCTTCCTGAATCTGTCTTATGGCAATCTTTACCGCCTTCTGGTCCTTATAGACGGGGTCGATAAGAGCGGAGAGCGGCTTATCCGTCTCTCTGTTGTCTATCATCTTCTGTGCTCTCGCGCGCATAGCGACATACTCGTCGGTTACTATGCGGGCGCACTTTGCAACTCCGACAACGAGCTCATAGCGGTTAATCTGTCCCTTTGAGAGTTCTTCGACTGTTGGGTGAATCATTTTCTTTATATCTCACTTTCCTTGATTGCTTTTTTCTCTGAAAAATTAACGGTGCGGAGGTCGCGGAGTTACTCCCCGTCCTCGTCCTCCTCGTCCTCATCATCCTCCGTATCGTCGGAGAGACGGTTTGTCAGCGTCTCGGTCTGTATTGCCGAGAGAATGACGTGCTCGGAGTCTGTGATTATTACGGCGCGGGTACGCCGCCCGCAGGAGACATCTATGACGCGGTTATCGTCCTTTGCGTCCTGCACAAGCCGCTTTATCGGTGCGGAGTCCGGCGAGGCTATCGCAACTATTCTTGCCGCGGAGACCATGTTTCCGAAGCCTATGTTTATAAATTTCATTTTCTCTCTCGCCTCACTCTATATTCTGAACCTGCTCGCGTATCTTCTCGAGCTCCGCCTTTATATCGACGACAAGGTGGGCTATCTCCGAGTTCTGCGCCTTTGAGCCTATTGTATTTGTCTCTCGGTTCATCTCCTGGAGGAGAAAATCAAGCTTTCTCCCCGAGGGCTCATCCGACGCGGCTATCTCACGGAACGCGACGAAGTGTGAACGCAGGCGGACGATTTCCTCGTCTATCGCCGCCTTATCAGCGTATATCGCGCACTCGGTAAGCACCCTGTCGGGGTCCGGGGCTGTGCCCGTGTCGGCAAGGATTGAGCGCAGGCGCGCCTCAAACTTCTCTCGGTAGCCGGAGATCGCCCCGGAGGAGATCGTCTCTATTTTATCGACATAGGAACGGACGGTATCGAGCTTACCGGAAAGGTCGGCATACAGCCGCTCCCCCTCCGATGCGCGCATTGCCGAATAGCCGGAGAGCGCGGCGGCAAGCGCCGCGGAAATATTTGAATAATCCTCGTCTGTTGCGTCCGGCGCCTCCTCCGGAATGAGCATACCGGGCAGGCGCACGAGCTCTGCCGCGGTGAGGTCATTTTCGACCCCGAATTTTTCGGAGAGGAGGCGGGCGGCGGCGATATACTGCTCTGCCGCCGGGAGATTTACCCGGAGCGCCGGCTCGTCGGAGAGCCCGGTCGGAGCCTTCAGGCTCACGGACACGTCGACCTTTGCACGGGTTATCTCTGCCTTTATCTGTGATTTCAGTCTTTCCTCCGCGGCGCGGTATCTCTGCGGTATTTTGACCGAACAGTCAAGGAACCGGGAGTTCACGCTCCTTATCTCCGCGGTGACGGTATATTCCGGAAAATCAAGCGACGCCCTGCCGAACGCCGTCATACTCTTTATCATAATTTTTCCTCCGTGTCCCGGGCGATCGCCCTTGCGTCTTCTTCGGCGGGGGCACCGTCTGCAGGATCGGGCGTCTGTGTGCCCTTTGCCGGCTCGCGCCTCTTGCGCCGCTTTCCGAGGCTTTTTATCTCCTCCATGAAGGAGTCGATGTCCCGGAATTCGCGATAGACGGAGGCAAAGCGTATGTAGGAGACGATATCAATCTCCCGAAGCTTCGTCAGCACCATCTCGCCGATATCCTTTGAGGTTATCTCGGAGACTATCGAATTCTGGAGCTCGGTCTCTATCTCCGTGGCAACCTCCTCGGCGTTCACCGGTCGCTTCTGACATGCCCGCTCTATACCGAGAGTAAGCTTATGCTTATCAAAGAACTCGCGCGAGCCGTTCCGCTTTATTACGGAGATAGGCACCGTGTCAATGACCTCGTAGGTGGTAAATCTCTTATTGCATTTCGGGCACTCGCGCCGGCGCTTTATGCTCCCGCCGTCCTGTACCGGGCGGGAATCAAGCACGCGCGAATCGGGAAATCCGCATGCGGGACATTTCATATTCTATCCTTTCGGCGGGGAGACCCCGCGGCTCACCCGAGGGCGACGGCGTGAGCGGGCATTGTGTTGCGGTTATATATTTTCACGCGTATATTATAACATAAAGAAAACAAAAAGTAAAGAGCCGGGGAAAATTTTTCCCCGGCGTGTGTGTCTGTCAGTTTTCTTTGCCGTCTGCGTCTATGCCGTCGGTATTTTCCGCGCTCGCGCTCTCCCCTGCCGCGGCAGTATCTTTGCGGGCGAAGATGCGGGAGGCGCGCTCACCGAGGCGGTCAAGGGCGGGTATTCTGATTTTCGAGAGGTACGGGAAAAGCATGGGATAAAGAACGCAGGCAAAGAGCATCATGAAAAAGTAGGTCACGGCGCGGCTGATGTAGTAATCCCCGGTCAGAGCCTCAAGCGGATACGGCAGGATAAGCTTTATGAGAATTACAAGTGCAAGCCCCGCGACGGTCTTTATAATCTGCACATACCACCTACCCCGTGTATCAAAATGAAGGTATTTTTCGTCGACAATATAGGCTATCGGGAGGACGGGGACACAGCCGAGGAGGGTGGCGGAATTTTTCATTGCTGCTCCGAGATTATACTCGTCGACGCCCTCTCTGTCAAGGACGAAAAACACATAGACAAAGAGCGCCGCGCAGAGGGTCAGCGCCGCGGCGATGATATACGGCATGGCAGAGCGGTAGCGCAGATCGTCCCGGAATGTGCCGCGAAGGAGAAAGACGAGAGCCCACCCGCATACAAAGGCGACGCCGACGTCAAGCGGCGTATGCACCCCGAGATACATTCGCGAAAACGGTATAAGGATTGTCAGGGCAATCAGGGCAGTGCGCAGACGCTTATTCTTCACCGTTACGGCGAGGGAGCCGAAGAGCCCCACGGCATTCTGCGTATGACCCGACGGGAAAGAATACCCCTCTGCCCCCGGGACGGCGGAGGCGACGGGATGAAGCGACGGGTCGGCTACCCACGGGCGCGGTATTCTGAAAAATATCTTCATGAACTGATTCAGAACAACGCCGAACAGCCCGGTGACAAGGACATAATACCCCGTCCGTTTATTTCCGCACCAGAGAATTATCATAGCGACGACAAAAAAGGCTATCTCGCCGCCGGCGTATGTAAGGGTGGAAAAGAGCCACGTCAGGGGCGGGATCCGTATTCCCTCGAGAAAACGCAGGAAAGGCATAGTTTATTTCTCCCTTTTGCTTCGTTAAAAAACGTGGGCTGACCCGCGGCGCATATATGCCGGGGACAGCCCTGTTATGCGATTATCAGCCTACTATATTCTTTACAGCGGCGATAATGCTCTCGTCCTTTGCGTTTGCAAAGAAGAACTCCTTGAAGTTTCTTCCGGCGAGGGCGCCCTTTACAAGCTCCGGATCAAGCTCCGGGAGGATATCGACAAGCGATCTGTGGGTGACCTTCTTCACCTCGTCGAGAATCTTCTTGTTTCTCTGCTCGGGCACCGCGCGCTCACGCGGGTAGCCAAGACCCCACTCGGACACAAAGAGCTTCTCAAAGACATAAGAGAGGTTGAGCTCGCAACCCCAGCCCCAGCCCTTCGCAAACGGGAGGGCTATCGCATTTCCGTTATTGACCTGGGTGAACTGATAGGCGTCTGTCGGGTCGACGACATGACCGCAGAGGACGCCGGGAAACGCGTTGCAGGCGAGCATTGCTCCCTCTCCGGTCCCGCACCCGGTGATAACAAAGTCTGCCGCGCCGGAGTTCAGAAGAACGGCGGCAAGTATACCTATCTGTACATACGTGAGCTGTTCCTTATCCTCGGCGGAATACATTCCGTAGTTGAACACCTCGTGTCCGAGGGGCTCTGCCACCGAGCGGAGGGTCTGCTCTATCAGGGCGTTCTTCGCCGCCTGGCTGTTTTCGTTGATAAGTGCTATTTTCATTATTGTTTCTCCTTTTTGATTATCTGATTTACGGGGTCAGCCTGTTCGGTCCGCGGAAGAGGAACTCCGCCTCCTTTATGGAGAGACCGAGGAAGAGCATGGTCAGACGGTCTATACCGAGACCGAAGCCGCCGTGCGGCGGGATACCGTAGCGGAAGAACTGAAGATAGAACTCGACATCCTGTCCGAGACCCTTTTCGTCCGCCTGCTTTTTGAGTATCTCGTATCTGTGCTCACGCTGTGCGCCGGTGGTTATCTCGACGCCGCGCCATATAAGGTCATAGCCCTGCGGTACGCCGTTCTCGTCGCGCATATGATAGAACGCGCGCTCCTTTGCGTCGTAGTCGGTGATAAAGAGGAACTCATGACCGTACTTTTCGGCGCAGAGCTGCTTTGTCATTCTCTCCGCCTCTGTCGTAAGGTCCCCGTGCAGCTCGTCCGGCACCTTATAGCCGTATCTCTCCTCAAGCTCACGGTAGACATCCGCGAGCTTCATTCTCGGGAACGGGAGGGTCGGGACAACCACCGGTATACCGAAGAGGCGCTCTATATCCTCGCCGTGCTTCTCCTTTACCTTTCCGATAGCGTATGCGAGGAGCTCCTCCTCCATTTTCATGACGTCCTCTACCCCGTCGATATAGGAGAACTCAAGGTCGAAGCCGGAGAACTCTGTCGCGTGCTTATTCGTAAAGGACTTCTCCGCGCGGAAGACGGGTCCGGTCTCAAATATACGCTCAAGCCCCGCAGCCATAGCCATCTGCTTATAGAACTGGGGCGACTGTGCAAGGTATGCCTTTGTATCGAAATATTTTACCTCGAAGACATCGGAGCCCGACTCGCTCGCCGCGCCGATGAGCTTCGGAGTATGGATTTCCACAAATCCGCGCTCAAGGAGGAAATCGCGCATTGCGGCGGTAAGGGTCGTCTGCATCTGCATCATGACCTTATTCTGCTCGCGGCGCAGATCTATCCAGCGGTAGTCCATACGGCAGTCTATATCCGAGTCGTCCTTTATCGGCATTGCCTCTGCTATCGACTCGATACGCATTGTATCGGGGAGCATTTCCATTCCGCCGAGCTTCACATAGTCGTTCTTCACGACCTCTCCCTCGAATGTGACGACCGACTCGACCGTCAGAGCGTCAAGCATCTCCGAGAACTCCGGGTGTTTCTCCTTTTCTATCGTCACCTGCAGTTTGCCGGTTACATCGCGCACGACGATGAACGCCATTGTGCGCTTGTTACGGAAGTTCTCGACGAAGCCGGCAATGCGGCGGCGCCCCTCCGTAATGTTCTTTATGAGTGTTCTTTCCATATATCTGCCTTTCTCCGCCGGGGCGGATTCAAATTGTAATCGTTTTCGTTTTCGGCACCTTTACTCCGCATCAGAGGCTGCGCAGAAACTCCTCCGCGCGGTCGACCCATGTCGTGACATGGGGAATAAGCCACTTCTTATCCCCGAGAGACGTGCGGCTGTCCGCAAGGGCTATTCCGTGGGCGCCGTGAGGGTATATCGTGGTCTCGCAGGTTATGCCCGCATGACGGCAGGCGAGGCACAGACGGAGCGTCCCGTCCGGGGGGACAACCATGTCCTCTGCCGTATGCCAGAGGAACATCGGCGGCGTGTCGCCGTCCACATGAAGCTCAAGCGACCACTTTTCCCTCTCCTCCTCGGTTATATCCGAGAAGTGCTTACCGAGCAGGCACTCAAACGACGGCTCATGCGTCGGGCACATTGCCGAGACGACCGGATAGGAGAGTATAACTCCGTCCGGGCGGTTCTCGCCTTTCTTTATTCCGAGCTCCGAGAGGAGCGCGGGGTCATTATGCATTGTCGCGAGGGAGCCCGCGAGGTGACCGCCGGCGGAAAATCCGGCGAGGTAAATTTTATGCGGGTCTACACCGTACTTCTCCGCGTTGTGCCTTACATGGACGACGGCGCGGGAGAGATCAAGGAGCGGTGCCGATGCGGGTGCCTCCTCACGGTTACCCGTATGATAGTGAAGGACAAAGGCGCACATACCGCGCCCGAGAAACTCAAGAGCTATCGGCTCCCCCTCTCTGTCATCGCAGACCTCGGCATAGCTGCCGCCCGGGACGGCTATCAGCGCGGGGCGCATATCCCCGCCACAGTCCGGAATATAAGTATCAAGGCAGGCTGTTTTATCCCAGTCGTCAAAATAAATTCTCTCGTTTGTCATACGTTCCTCCGAAGCGCACCGCTTTGCGGCGGTGAGATGTATAGTACAATTATATACCCTGCGCGCGCGAATTTCAAGAGGAAGAGGAAAAATCTGTTGCATTTTTTGATGAACTATGCTAAAATATTCCGAGAAGGTCAAAAGGCGGGAAAAGGAGGGCGGAAATGAGCAAGAAAATCACAAAAGCGCGCAGCACAAGGCGGATATGCCCGGCGGTGCTCCTCCTCATATCCATTGCCCTCGCCGCGGGGTTTCTACTCGAGGCGGCGCTCCCCGGCGATGTGACCGGGGGACAGACGGTAGCCGCGGGGCGGCTCTTCACCCTCCTCTTCCCTATCCGGGACAACACGGTGATACGCGCGGACGGTGGGCGAGAGCTCACAGACCTCGCCCCGGTATATAACGGAGCCGCCGGGTACGGCAGCGTCATGGAGGTATATCCCGACGGAGGAACGGCGGAGGTAACGGTCGAGAGTCTCACCCCCGATGTTGCGAGAATAGACAGCTACACATACGGGGAGAGGACATTTCATCTCCTTGTTGCGACAGGAGTCGGCACGGCGGAGTTCAGAATTATTACAAACGACCACGGCGTCCGCACAGAGAAGGTGCAAAAGGTCACGGTTTCGCCGGATAATTCATACACGCCCCCGGGTGTTTATACAATTCACCTCTCCGACGGTGAGCCGCTCGCCGGTGAGTGTGCTACGGTCAGCTTAGACGCGCCGGAGGTCGGCGGTGAGTCACTCTCCCTTATATTCGAGAGCTCCGACGCGAGCATTTTATCTATTGAAGAATGGGATTTCCGCGCAGGATGTGCGACCGTTCGCGGAGTGCACCCGGGAAGTGCTGTGATATACGCAAAGCGGCTCTCCGACGGTGAGACGGTCGCCACGGCGGAGGTCACAGTCCGGGATGACGGGAAGCCGCCGCTCCTCCTCTCCGGTGACGGAGGGGACCCCGGGGATCTCGCATTTTCCTACTCCCCCGAATGTAGCGAGGGTGATGTACACACGGTCTACACCTCGGGAGCCGACGAATGGAAGATAGTTTCACTCACGCCCGGGACGCTCGCCGTAATCGAGAGCGGAAAGAGCGGGACATATTATTTCGCGGCGCGTGGCGAGGGAGAGGCAAAAATCCACTGCCGGCTACGGCGCGGGGACATCACGGCAGAGCACACATACACCTACACGGTAAGCCGCTCGGATATAAGCGGGCGGACGTCGCCTACCGTCACCTCCGACTCCTATTCCCCGCGCGCGGGTGACTCCTTTACTTTCAACATTGACTTCCCCGACGGGACGCCGGAGGAGCGGCGCGGGGTCTCATACAGCTGTGACGGGGTGATAAGCGCAGTGTCGGTAAATCCTATCACCGGGGTCGCGACATTCACGGCACGGGCGGCGGGAGACGGACGGATAACCGTCCGCTCTGCGGCGAGCGGGCGGCTCCTCTATGAGCGGGTATACGGAATTACGGAGCGGGAGCCGGTCGAGACGCTGCCGGTCTATATGATAGCGAGAAAGACTATCGGACACGCCGGATGGTGTGCGGCGGTTGCATTTTTCGCCGTGCTCTCTCTTCTCCTTTTCGGTGTGAGGTCAGAAATTCTCACATCTGCGGTAACACTTTACGGAATCGGGTTAGCCACGGTATCCGAGAGCATACAGGCATTTATTCCGAGCCGGACATGTGCATCGTCCGACATCGGGATAGACCTTATCGGGTTCTCCCTCGGGCTGCTCCTCGGGTATCTTATTTTCCTGATAATACGGAAG
>CALDMI010000310.1 GCA_937914815.1 uncultured Clostridia bacterium | reverse complement strand
CCTTGAGGGTACCCCCGCGATAGTCCACGGCGGACCGTTCGCGAATATTGCCCACGGCTGTAACTCCGTCCTCGCGACGAGGTGCGCCATGAACCTGTCGGATTACGCGGTGACGGAGGCGGGCTTCGGCGCCGACCTCGGAGCCGAGAAATTCCTTGATATAAAGTGCAGAATGGCGGACCTCTCGCCGGACGCCGTCGTCGTTGTCGCGACCGTCCGTGCGCTGAAGCTGCACGGCGGGGTCCCGCTTCCGGAGCTCGGGCGGGAGAATATCGCCGCCCTCCGCTCGGGTATGCCGAACCTTCTTCGCCATGTGAAGAATATGACCGAGGTCTACGGGCTGCCCTGCGTCGTCGCGGTTAACCGCTTCCCGAGCGATACCGACGCGGAGATAGCCACCGTCGCGGGAGAGTGTCGCGCGCTTGGCGTTCGCGCCGTGGTCTCCACGGTCTTCTCCGACGGCGGCGTAGGAGGAGAGGAGCTCGCGCGCGAGGTAGTGCGCCTCTGTGATTCCGAAAAGAAGAATTTTACCTTCGCATATAGCGACGGAATGTCTGCGGAGGAGAAAATGTGCGCGATTGCCCGCCGTGTCTACGGTGCCGACGGTGTCGATTTTACTCCCGTGGCGCTCCGCGCGCTTGAGGATATACGCGCCATAGGCTACGGAGATCTACCGGTCTGCGTCGCAAAAACACAGTACTCATTCTCGGACGATAAGTCCCGCCTCGGCGCGCCGGAGGGCTTCCGCATAACCGTGAGGTCGGTAAAGCTCTCTGCCGGAGCCGGATTTATAGTAATGCTGACCGGGGACATAATGACGATGCCGGGACTTCCGAAATCCCCCGCCGCCGAGAGAATAGATGTGACCCCGGACGGCAGGATAACCGGGTTGTTCTGAAAAGGCACCCGCTTAAATCACCTGCCTGAAAATTAACAAAAAAGCACCCCGCCGCGCTCTTTTCTGTCGCGCCGGGGTGCTTTCCTGTAAGCGCCGTACCTCAATGAAAACAATACACGGGGTACGGCTTTTTGCACTTTTTATGTGGGCAAATACGGCTTTATGATATATCCGAGAGGGTAATCTCCGCCTCCGAATTTACGAGCCCGTCGGGGCGCATGGTGCGGAAGAAGTATTCGCCCTCCGCCTCCCCGCGCTCGACTGTGAGATCGGTGCCGAGGGGCGCCTCGTGCAGATAGGATATCGAGATAGAGGAGATATACTTTCCGTCGAGCGGCAGAAAGTCGGAGTATATGTCCGGGTACTTCGTGTTGTTCATGTGCCTGTTCTGGTCGACACCCCCGTAGCAGACGCGGTAGTCACCGACCCTGACCATAGAGGACGGGAGGGAAATTCTCCGCATAGTGAGGTCGAGGGGCGCGAGCTTCGGAAACGGGAGGTCAAAGTCCGACACGCGGACGAGCTGTCGCGTCTCCGTGTCGATGAGCGCCCAG
>CALDMI010000309.1 GCA_937914815.1 uncultured Clostridia bacterium | reverse complement strand
GGGGGCGGTGTGCGGCATAGGGCACACAAGATGGGCGACGCACGGCGCACCGACAGAGGCAAACGCGCACCCGCACAGCTCGCGGAGGCTCACGCTCGTTCACAACGGAATTATAGAAAACTGCGAGGAGCTGCGCCGCGAACTTATAGCAGACGGCTACACATTCATAAGTGAGACCGACACCGAGTGCATAGCTCACCTTATCGACAGGGAATATGCGCGGCTCCGCGACCCGGCGACGGCGATATACGCGGCGATGTCGCGCCTTCGCGGGGCGTTTGCGATAGCCGTGCTCTTCCTTGACAGGGCGGACGAGGTTTACACCGTCCGGCGCGGAAGTCCGCTTATTCTCGCTATGGGAGAGGACGGCGGCTATCTTGCGTCGGACATTCCGGCTATCCTGCCGCACACGAGGGACATTCTGCGCCCGGAGGAGGACGCCGTATTCTGCCTTTGCCGTGACGCGATATATGAGATATCTCCGGACGGAAAGAAAGTAAAACGGGAAACGGAGCGGTGTAATCTCAGCGCCGGGGCTGCCGATATGGGCACTTACCCGTGCTTTATGTTAAAGGAGATAAACGAGCAGCCGGACGCAGTGCGCCGGGTATGCGCGAGGAGAACGGGGGCTGACGGACTTCCGGATTTTACAGCGGACGGTGTGCCGGAGGCTATGTTCAGTGATGTTGACGGGGTACAGATAATAGCCTGCGGCTCCGCCACACATGCAGGGCTCGTCGGGCGACGGCTTATAGAGCGGCTCGCCGGCATACCGGTAACGGTCACCCCGGCGTCGGAATACAGGTATGACCCTCCGGCGTTTTCGGGTCGCGTGATTGCCGTTCCGGTTTCACAGTCGGGGGAGACGGCGGACACGCTGGCGGCTCTCCGCCTTTCGCGTGAGCTTGGGCTCGACAGCATAGCGATAGTCAATGCGGAGGGGTCGGCAATAGCGCGCGAGGCGGATTATGTTCTTTACACCGGCGCGGGTCCGGAGATAGCCGTCGCCACGACGAAGGGGTATACAACGCAGGTGGCTCTCCTCTGCATGCTCGCCGTAAAGCTCGCTCTTGCGAGAGGGAGAATAAGTGCGGACGGGGCGCGCTGGCTCTGCCGGACTCTTATATCCGACGTCCCCGCGGCGATTACCTCGGTTATCGGGAAACAGGACGAGATACGCGCGGCGGCAAAGCTCATCGGCGACAGAAGCAATGTGTTCTTTATAGGTCGCGGACCAGACTGTCAGGCGGCTTACGAGTGCTCACTGAAACTCAAGGAGATATCCTATATTCACAGCGAGGCATACCCGGCGGGGGAGCTGAAGCACGGGACGCTCGCCCTGATTGAGGAGGGGACGCCGGTAATAGCGCTCGCCACCTGCCGGGATTATTATGATAAGACGGTCGGCAACATACGCGAGGTGCGCGCCCGCGGCGGAATGGTCATTCTCGTATGCGGTGAGGATTTTTCCGATGCGGAGAGTCTTGGCGATTTTGTGTTCCGTGTCCCGGCGGGGTCGGATATTCTGTCGCCTTTTGTCACCGTCCTGTTTTCACAGAT
>CALDMI010000308.1 GCA_937914815.1 uncultured Clostridia bacterium | reverse complement strand
CCAGACCCTTTATATCGACGGTGCAGACGCCGAGTATATGAGGGGCAAGAGAGTTCTTATCGTCGACGATGTTATAAGCACCGGAGGCTCGCTCCACGCGCTTGAGGAGCTGGTCCGTCAGTCCGGCGGTATAATAGCCGGCAAGATGGCTATCCTCGCGGAGGGGGACGCAATGGAGAGAAAGGATATTACGGTCCTCGGTAAGCTCCCGCTCTTCGACGGACAGGGAAAAGAGCTCTGATAAAAGCATATACCCGTGTATCAAAAAAGCGAGCCTTTGAGCATTTCCCGGGCTCGTTTTTTTGCATTTTCCGCGCCAAATCGCGCCGCGCCTTTTTCGCATATTGACATGTTGAGCAAAATTTGATATAATGGTTACAGAACCCGGACAAATTAAAGCACCCAAACAAAACAAACAAAAAGTGAGGAGCAGAGAAAATGAAAAAACCGATAGTTGCATTTCTGATTATCGCCCTCGCCCTTACCGTTTTTTCCGCCTGTGCGGACGATGACGCAGGCAAGGACGGAGACAAGAACCCGCCACAGCCGGGTGATACCCTCGTTACAGAGCTTGACCCGGAGAACAGGAGACTTATAAAGTCGCTTACCGATTATCTGAAAGAGCTGAACGCCGACTATGAACTTGAAATGCCGGAGCTCACCCTTGAGTCGCGCATAGACAAAATAAACTCGGGGAGAACGCCGCTCTTTGCTTCCTTTGATACGGTGGACAATTATTTTGTCTGCGCCTATTATAAAGCCGACCGTGAGCACGATGAGACATCATACTGTTGCGCGGATAATTACACATGGGTAAAGGTACAGAGAGCCGACTGTATACCGGAGACCTACGGCGGCGCGCCCCATGTCGTCAGCTTTCAGATAAATACCGCCTCCACCGTCTCGGACCTTACCGGCAGGGCAGAGAGCGTCCCGTCGCTCGGGCATTTTCAGATGTATTCGCCGGAGTTCAGTGGCGGCGTAAATAAAAAAGCGGCGCTTGATTACAACACCCCGATAATATACTTAAACGGTACCAATGATACCGCCGTCTATGTCTCATCATATTCCTACGATTTCGATTACCAAACCCTCCCGTATGTCACGCTTGACGGTACGACATATATAACGGCGCTCCGCTATACCGTGGAAAAGGACGGCACCCGGAATGAAAACGACCTGCATCATGACCTCGGCAAATATTATGACGCCCTCACCGGCATAATGCGAAGCGAAAATCACAGCGTCGAGACCTCCGGCACCACCTCGGTATACGCCCTCTTCGAGCTCGGCGAATTTATAGATACGGTTACGGCAAAGTAAGAAACGATTGCAAAAGCGGACTGTCGCGATAATAGCGACAGTCCGTTTTCTGTTGACTTTTCAGCTTTTGCGCCCGGCAGCGCCCCTACTGCATATATTTCCGCAGCTTGTCAATCGCCGCCTTTTCGAGCCTTGAAACCTGCGCCTGGCTTATCCCTATCTCGGAGGAGATCTCCATTTGCGTCTTCCCGGAGTAGAAGCGGCGGTCGATTATCCCGCGCTCCCGCGGGGTGAGCTTTGAGAGCGCGTCGCGCAGCGACATGTTCTCGACCCAGTCGTCGTCTCCGTCTCCGTCGCTCTTTATCTGGTCGATAACGTAGACAGAGTCCTCGCCGTCGTTGTAGACAGAATCATAGAGCGACACCGGCTCGACAATAGCCTCGAGCGCCCCGCCGACAGCCCCCTCAGACTCGCCGAGGGCTTTTGCTATCTCCGCCACCGTCGCGTCCCTGTGGTGCTCCGCGGAGATCTTCTCCCGCACCTGAAGCGCCCGGTAGGCGAGGTCGCGCACGCTCCGGCTTATCCGCACGGAGTTGTTGTCGCGGAGATACCGCCGTATCTCGCCGATTATCATAGGGACGGCATAGGTGGAAAAGCGAACATCAAGTGTGAGATTAAAATTGTCGATAGCCTTGATGAGCCCGATACACCCGACCTGAAACAGGTCGTCGACAGACTCTCTCTTCGCTCCGAACCGCTGAATGACGCTTAAAACGAGCCGCAGATTTCCGATGACAAGGCGGTCGCGCGCACTCCTGTCACCCTCACGCACGAGGAGCAGGAGCCGCCGCTTTTCCTCTTCCGTCAGCGTCGTCAGCTCGGATGTGTTTATCCCGCATATCTCAACCTTATTCATACATACCCCCTGACATAGGGAAGTATTGCCGTAATGCGACAGTTTTAGACCGCACGGCGAATGGAAATATGCGGAAATTCAGCGAAAAGAATTATTTCGCGTCTCTTTTCTCTCTTAATTCGTGAATAACTCCTGCGGCAGAATTTCCGCGGGGAAGTTTTTATAGTTTATCAGGAAAAAGCCGTCGTCCGATATCTCTACCGGCGGTTCTCCGCTTACTTCTTCGGCGAAAAATACGAAAGAGTAGAACTCTTCGTTCGTCTCGTCGTCCATATCTTCAAAGCAGGTGTCAAAGGTAGCCTTTATGTAGCCGCTTTCCCATATCAGCGTCAGTGCAGAGTCGCCGATGTTGTCAAGATTTTTGTACAGCCCCGATATTACTTTTTCTTCGTTCGGATTCAAAAACATATAAAGCCTCCGGGAATTTTATCATACAGAAACGGTGTGATTATTTTACCATATCTGCGTTCTCTTTTCAAGGGTAATCACCACGCAAAAAAAACTGCCCCATCGGGACACACTCATGGAGTGCGTACTGATAAGGGCAACTTTCTTGAATTTTTTCACATTGCTTTTTCTAAGCCGCGTCCGGCTCGGCACTTTTTGCCGCGCTCAGCATATTCTCTATGAATATTCCGTATCCTACCGTCGGGTCGCCTATCATAACGTGCGTGACCGCGCCGATAAGCTTTCCGTCCTGTATAATCGGAGAGCCGGACATCCCGCGGACTATCCCGCCGGTTATCGCTATGAGGTCCGGGTCGGTCACCGCAATGCGGAAGGAGCGCGTCCCGTCTGTGCTCTCCTCGAGCCCGGTTATCGATATCCCGTATTTCTCAATCTTGCCGCTGCGCACGGTGCAGAGTATCTCCGCCGCCCCGGTGTGAACGTCTCCGCTCTTGCCGACGGGCAGGGGCGTGTACGGTTTTTCCGGGAGAATTTCGAGCTTTCCGAACACTCCGCACTCGCAGTTTTTCGTAAGATACCCGGTCTTTTTCCCGGTTAAAACCCCGCGTAGCTCCCCGGGGTCGCCCGCCTCCCCGCGCTCGACTCCGCCGAGGATAACCCCAGTGACATCTCCGCTCTCCATGCTTATGACATTTCCGTCTCCGTCGCATATCCCGTGCCCGAGCCCGCCGAAGAGCCCCGTCTCCGGGTCAAAGAATGTGACGGTGCCTATCCCCGCCGCCCCGTCGGAGAGCAGGAGCCCGAGCTGATAGCTGTCGCCGACCTTCGTCGGCAAGAGCTCGGTCTCATGCTCGCACCCTCCGCGCAGGTAAGTCACGCGCACGCTCCCGCCGCGCGACTTTGATATGAGGCGTTTTATCTCC
>CALDMI010000307.1 GCA_937914815.1 uncultured Clostridia bacterium | reverse complement strand
GGTCTCGTCATCGACGGGGACGGAAAGAATGTCGGTCTTTTTGAGACTCTCGACGGCGCGACCGTCAGAAATCTCATAATAGACGGCGCGGAGATATCAAACTCCGACCCCGACTGTGCCCTCGGTATTCTCGCGGGCTCGGCAAAGGATTCAAAGATTGATTTCGTTACCGTTGACGGTACTCTTACCGTGGGCGGCGCGCGTGCGCTTGCCGGCGGTCTCGTCGGTAAAGCCGAGAACACGGCGATAACCAACGTAAAGGCTACCGTATCTGCGGAGGGCTCGGGTCTCGCGCTCGGCGCTCTCGTCGGCTCTCTCGGCGAGGGGGCAACCGTAAATGCGGGCTTCGCCTCGCTCACCGTCGCCGAGGACAGCACCGCGTCCTACGTCGGTGCCGTCGGTATGAAGGCGTATGACAGTGCGGTCGCCTACGTTCTCACAAATCTCGGCAAGGCTGTCGGATTTGTCGACGCGGACGATTATCTTCCCACATACGTTATAGGATGCGGCACCGGCTTCGGTACCGAGGACGGCGCGACTGCCGCCGATATCGGCTATAACAGCGCTGACTGGGATATCTCGGGCAGCGAGCCCGCGCTGAAAACCGGTGACAAGACCCATGCGGCGCCCGCCGTCAAGGTAGACGGCAAGGCGGTCACGGGTCAGAACTACGGCGCGCGTGTCAACGCGGCACTCACCCTGCCGGTATCCGACGGCGGGTTCGCCGTCGGATACATCACCGCCGGCGGTGATGTCTGGTACGCGGGTCTCCCGGTTCTCACCGATGTTGAGCTTTCGCTCCTCACCGTGGATTACAGCGACCTCATGATTTTCGATTACGTCTCCGTAGCGACCGACACCGGCGCACTTACGGTTTCGGATAAGGTCACATACGGCGACAGGACGCTTGACATAGTCGGCGCAAGCAACGTAACGGTTGCCGGGTACGAGACCGTGAAGCTTCACCTCGCGACGGCAGACGGCGCGAAGTTTGAGCTGTATCTTACCGACGCCATAGACAGCGCACCCGCGGGCGGCATGCTCCTTGCACTCAAAGACCTCTCGGACAACAGCGTTGTCTACTATATGGCGGACGCCACCTACCTTGCCGGTGCGTGGACGGACGGCTCCGACGTGCGCTACATATCCTCCACTGTCGCGGTATCCGGCGGCAAGAACTGGATGAACATCTACTTTACGAGCACCGGAAATTACTACAATACCGTTTCATACTTCGGCACATTCGACGTTGAGGGCGAGCGGGTGCTTTCGTTCTACATCGACGGGCACCTCCTCTCCTACACCGATGAGGGTGAGCCGCTCCTCTCCGACGGCTCGGATGAGTTTACCATAGCGACCGATATATTCGAGGGCGACTGGGTCAACGCGTCCGGCGATATGTTCACCGTCTCCGGCGGTAAGGTCGGCGACGTAACGCTCTTCCCGATGGTCACCGACTTCGGCTCCGGACTTGTCAATGCCGAGGAGGGCTATGTCCTCGTGGCTACAAGAAACGGCGTCAACAAGACAGACCTTGAGACCGGTGCCGCGGACTTCTTCGCGACAAACGGCTTCGACGGAACCTATGTATCCATAAAGAACGGCGTTGTCTCCACTATCCGTATAGAGGGCAACAACGTCTACTTCGGCGACAATACCGCCCCTGTTACCGGCTCGCTCACGGTTGATAAGGCTACGGCGATACTCTCCTTCACCTACGGTGATATCGAGTATAACTTCGTAAGAGCCGGCGCAAGGCTCGAGGACGCGGACAATGCCGCGCTCTACTATGTCACCGAGGCAGTCGACGGAATGATGGGCAGCTTCGTGCTCGGCACCGTGAAGTTCACTATTGCAAACGGCAAGGTGACCTACGGCAAGAACACCGAAAACATCACTCTCTCCGTGCTTGACGATAAGATCTCTCTCGTTGCGGGTAAGCTCGTGTTCACCCTCGGCGAGGGTGGCGAGATGACCGTCACCGGCTATGAGTCGGCGATAACAAAGGCGGATGAGACTGTCGAGCTCTTCACGGAGAGCGAGGCTGCGCTCGTGCTTCAGAAGCTCCGCGCCGCATATGTTGCGACACAGTATAGCATAAGCTACGCTCCCGTAAAGCTCACATTCGTTGACGGCGTCCTCTCGATAGACGGCGTGGCATACGATTATCAGCTTGTGAGATATTACGGAAATGTCGCTCTTGCGGTTTATTACACTCCCTCGGACAGAGTTATAAGAATAACTCCGAACGGCGAGAAAGCCGGACTCAATAACGAGACATGGGGCGACTTCCTTGTGACCGAGCTCGCAGAGGCTGTCGGCGCGTACTATGAGTTCCTCACCGGAGACAACACCCCGGGCGAGATACCCGACACTCTTGAACTTAGATACGACGGACGGTTTATCGTAAACGGTAAGACCTTCTACTTCGGCGACTATGACATCGAGATAAACGGCGATGCCGTTGTTCTTGCCGCAAAGGATTCGGACGGTGAGTACACCGTTACATTCCGGAATAAGACTGCCGCATATAACGGCAAGACCTATACAAACTACGACAGAATACTCCCGAATACAAGCTACTCACAGCTTGACCGTACAAACGGCACAAAGCTTGATGTAATAAAGGGAAGTGCAGGCTACTATGACACGAGCTCCGGCGGAGACGACGGGGACGGTGATGACGACTACGAGGATTACGCGCTCTTTGCCGCCGAGGACGGCGACTGGGTTGACGCTGTATATCCGCTCTTCGGCTTCCGCCTGACGACGGACGCGGGCGTCTTTACCTCAAAGTCCTTCACATGGAAGAGAAACGCGGACGGCACGGCTACCGTCAATGTCTCGGCAGAGTCTGAGGACGGCACCGCAAAGACTTTCTCCGTCACCTATGACGACGCGACAAGAGGCGACAGAGTGGTGATAACCGTCGACGGCGTGAGCACCGAGGCTTACACGGTCGCGAACCTCTCAAAGATTGCCGGCGAGTACGTCGCGGGCGACAGCAAATTCTCGTTCTCTTCCGACGGTATCGTAAAGGTTGACGGCGAGGCTGTTGAGTATACTCACGACTTCGACTTTGAGACCGGCGTATACAGCTTCACTGCGGGCGGCAAGACCTACACGCTGAACGGCGAGAGAAGAGAAGTTCTGAAGTGCGGCGATACGACCTACTACGACGCGAGACTTGCACACTTCGCGGGCATGAGCCTCGTGGCTTACGGTATACACGGAATAGACAAGGTCGAGAAGGCTTATCACATGCTTCTCACCGAGGACGGACTTACCTTTAACGGCAGTCTTGTTACATGGTTCAGCTATGATCAGTTCCAGTTCGACGCAGTTATAGGTGATCAGACCGTAAGATGGCGCCCGAGCGATATCGGCAAAGCATGGAGCTATGTCGACAGTTTCAGTATCTGTGTATATCCGGCATACGGTATCACCTATGACGACGGAACAAAGGGATATGAAACCCGTTACTTCATTCCCGAGCTCCTTGTTGACAATGCCGGCGCATATGCTGTCGGCGACGAGGACGCGGCTACCATATTCAAGATAGGCGAGGTAGTCGGCAGCGGAATGAGCTTCTCCGGTATCACGGTTTCTGTCGGAAGCCTCAATTACAACTCCAACCAGTACACCGTGAAGATGAACGGCACGTCGCTCGTCCTTACCACCTATGACGAAAAGAACGTCATAACCATCACCCCGGGTGACGAGGTCTCGATAAAGCTCAACGGCGTCGAGCACGGAGACTACATGCCTCCGGACATCTCCGGCTTCCTGACCGATAAGATTCACGTCCTCGGCGACACGACGGTAAACGGCTTTGTGAAGGTCGAGGCTGACGGCGTCGGCGGATATAAGTTCACGTACGGCGTCGGTTCGAGCTTCCCGAAGGATGGTAACGCCTTCTCGTACGGAAAGCTGAACGGCGAGGATGTCCTCTTCATTCAGCCGAACTCTTATACAAGAGTTGCACTCGTAAAGATAGACGGCGAGATATACGCCGTACACGGAACGCTCTTTGACTTTGTGAAGTCCGAGGGACTGAAGAGCAAGGACGGAAAGTCGCTGAAGTTTGAATTTGCGAAGCTCACCTCCCCGATGTACGTACATGATAACAATCCCGACGGAGACCTTATCAACATCACCGTGAAGATAGGCGACGCGGACCCCGTACAGACACTTATCGGCGCGCGCAACTACAATAAGGGCAACAGCGAATACTTCGCAAGATTTACCGACGGCGGCGTGGACTACGCCGTGGCTGTCAACACGGATTCCGAGACGGCAGACGCGCATAAGTTCCTTATAATGACCTTTGACGATCTCTCACTTGTCAGAGAGTACGGTAATACAACTCACGGATATAAGCTTGTTGTGAGCGCTTATTACGATGAGACCACCGGACTCGGCAAGATAAAGAGCGAGGTTGTCAGATATTCCAGCTACTACGATTTCACCCTTACATCCTTTGAGCCCGTCGCGGGCAAGACCGGGCATTACAAGATAGTCGGCGTTTATGAAAAAGACAGCAGTACGACGATAAACTTCACCGATTATGCTATATACCTTCCCGGTGGGCAGGACAGCAAGGCTGTTCAGATTCTCGACGAGCTGATGTACAGCTGCCTCGGCACTCTTACCGACGAGACGACAAACATAACTATAACTCTTGAGCTCGGGCTCGATGAGGACGGCTACCCGACCTACTATGCGACGATCAACAATAATACCTATGTCGCGGATGTCTCGAAGAAGACCGCTAACAACGAGACTCACTACGAGATTTCCTTTGCGGCAGAGGAAAAGGATAAGGACGGCAAGACCGAGAGCGTACAGTACATTGTGGCTGTCGCCGCGGGCGAGTCGGGCAACGTCGTAACTATATCGAAGCTCAACGCGCTGAAGCACCGCTTCGTCGGCAAGGCTTTCATCGACGGCGGAAGCTGGTACGGATATTTTAACGTTGAGTTTGTGAACGGCGATTATACCGTCACCTACGGCTCGGCAAAGACCGCTGTAACGAGCTTTGCATTTGCATCCGACAACTCTTATATAGACGTTGTCTATAACGGAATAAGCTACCGTATCGTGTACATCGCAAAGAGCGCGAGCGACACGAACAAGACCGCCGCGTCGACTCCCGAAAGACTCGCGTTTATCGACGGCTCGAACGGCAAGTTCCTTGCGAAACTTGTGGTAAACAGCAAGTGCGACTTTACCGTAACCTATGACGGTAACGCAACTGAAAACCTGAACTTCATAGATGACAAGACTCTTTCGTTCACGGTCGGAGACTTCCTGTATGTCGCCGAGATAGGCGATGACGGAAAGGTCACCGTCCACGAGAAGATAGCCGATCTCGGCGCGGATGAATATGCCGCGAACAAAGCCGCGATGGGTAACTACTCCGACGCGAAGGTTGTAATCACCGTTACCGCCGAAAAGGACGCTGACGGAAATTATAAGCCGAAGTTTGTCGCAACCCTTAACGGTACAGAGGTAAAGCTCACCGTCGAGACCGATAAGAAGATAATCGCTCTCGGAGAGGGAAGCAGCATAAAGTACTTCTATAAGTGCGACTCGTCAACTCTCGTTTCGGTATCTGCGAGCGACTATGCGAAGCTCATATCCGAGACCATAGACGGTCACACGATCAATGTCGTTGCCGGAGCATCGCAGTCATGGAGCGGTAGATACTCGTTCAAGATATCCTACCTCTTCGACGGCAAGACCGCGTCCGTATCGACAAAGGCCGCGCTCGGCGGCGAAAAGGCTGACCTCTACACGGTGACCGAGGACGACGGCTCAAAGTCCTACTACATCGTTTATATCGACGGAGACACAAAGTCTCTGACAGAGATAAGCGAGGAGGACGGCGCACTCCTGAGTCTTTCAAAATACACAACAATCGGCGGAAACAGTATGTACCTCAAGGGTGCCCTCAAGATGGACCCCGAGACAAAGGCGTTCTCCGTGGTTTACACATTCGGAACCTATTCGGAGCCGGTTGAGGTAACCGTAACCGATGTCGACGGCGTCGAGGGCGCGAAGAAGATAACCGGTCATACAGTCGGAGTATATTACTACCTGCCGGTATCCGGATCTTCTACCTATTACTTCGTAGATGAGGCAACATTTGCAATCTACGGCGAGATCACAGTCTCCGGTAAGACTCTTAAGTTCTCATGGAATGAAAACAGCTCGCTTGTGGTTTCCATGAAGGGCAGTGACAACACATATACCGACCCTGTGAATGTAACAGTCGGAAACGACGGTACACACGACTACTATCAGTTCACGATAGACGGCACAAGCTACATTCTTGCAAAGAACTCGGGCGGCGAATATGTCCTCTCCGTCATTGACCTCTACCACCTTTCAAACTATATCTGGGGACAGACAATAGTCAAGGACATGACAAGAACACAGACATATGCATATTTCAGTGCGAAGCTCACTATTCTTGACGACGGAACGGCAACCATAGCTTTCCTTATCGGCTCCGCCAATGACTGCGTCGAGATAACCGACTACGAGGAGATATCAAACGGAGAGGTCATAAAGATGACCGTCGACGGCACTGTCAAATACTTTGCGGTAGCGACCGACTGGTATAAGAGTAACCCCAATTACTGGAAGAAGTACATCATGGCAGAGCTCACCGGCGAGGAGCAGGCGAAGTTCATAGGCAGCACCGGGACGCTCGACGGCGCGGTATGCACTATCCTTGCGGACAGCTATTCGTCGAGTAAAGCTCCCGATGTGAAAATATTCATCGGCAGCGAGGCTGACGGCTGGAAGACATTTGAGTCTCTTACATTCTCCGAGGACGGAAAAACCGCGACCTTCACTCACGGCGGCTCGAACTACACGGTTACCGTAGCCGAGGACGGCAGCCTGAACATCGTCAAGGGCTGACAAAAGACAAAATACCCCCGGGAGACCGGGGGGAGATACCGCGCGGCGGCAGGCATATTGCGAAAATGCCGCGGCTTGCCGCGCGGAATACGTAAAAACGGAGGGCAAAGTGGAGGATAAAAAATTCAATACCGACCCCTCCGCCACATCCCCGGCGGACGGGGGAGACCCCGGAAAATCGGGGGAGAAGTCTGCCCGCAGGGGCAAAAAAGACGACTGGGATGACGGGCGCACCGTCGCCCCGATGGACGCGGAATGGATGCCGTGGAACCACGGTATCCCGCGAAACTCCCGCAGAAAAAGGAACGCCCCGAGAGGGGATGAGACCGACGGCGGGGAGGAAAACAAGAATAAGCTGACCCTTACCGGGGCGGAGCGCAGGGGGCTCGTTATCGGGGCTTTTCGCGCGCTTTTTCCCGTTTTCGCCGCGCTCGCCATTGTTATAGCGCTGCTGTATTTTCTTATGCGGCTGTGGCTCGGCGGTATTTAGGGCAGGTTACTTATGCTGTTTTTTTATCGCGCGCGTATATGCGTATATAATAAATGCGTATAAATTGTGAGTGCGGATATAGCGACCGCAAGTAA
>CALDMI010000306.1 GCA_937914815.1 uncultured Clostridia bacterium | reverse complement strand
GCATCGCGATCGTATCCACTTCCAAGGGCGTTATGACCGACAAGAAGGCAAGACAGGCTAATGTAGGTGGCGAAATACTCGCCTTCGTATGGTAAGGAGGTAAGAGAGTATGTCAAGAATAGGCAGAGCACCTATAACGGTTCCCGCCGGCGTTACCGTTACCGTTGAGAACGGCAACAATGTTACCGTAAAGGGACCCCTCGGAACTCTTACGCAGAAGTTCCACGACGGTCTCACCGTCAATGTAGACGGCAACACCGTCACAGTTACCCGTCCGAATGATGAGAAGGAAATGCGTTCTCTTCACGGACTTACAAGAACACTTCTCAACAATATGGTTGTCGGCGTCAAGGACGGCTTCACAAAGAAGCTTGAGATTGTCGGCGTAGGTTACAGAGCAGAGAAGCAGTCCGGAAAGATTGTTCTCGGTCTCGGCTTTTCGCACCCCGTCTACTTCCTTGAGAAGGACGGCATAACCTTCGATGTTCCCGACAACACCACGATAATCGTAAAGGGCATCGACAAGCAGGCAGTAGGACAGGTCGCCGCCGCTATAAGAGCGAAGAGACCGCCCGAGCCCTACCTTGGTAAGGGTGTCAAGTACTCCGGTGAGAGAATCCGCCGCAAGGCCGGAAAGACCGGTAAATAATGAAAGGAGAGAGAAGCAATGGTTAAGAAGATCGACAGTAACGCTCAGAGACTCAAGAGTCACAGAAGAATACGCAGAAAGATCTCCGGCACAGCCGAGAGACCGCGTCTTTGCGTCTATCGCTCCAACGCTAACATCTCCGCTCAGATTATCGATGATGTTAAGCGCGTGACTCTCGTCAGCGCGAGCAGCTATGAGAAGGACTTTGAGGGCATCGGCTCCAATAAGGAGGCTGCACGCAAGGTTGGCAACGCTCTTGCAAAGAGAGCACTTGAAAAGGGCATTTCCGTAGTCGTATTCGACCGCGGTGGTTACATTTATCACGGGCGTGTATCAGAGCTGGCTGAGGGCGCAAGAGAAGGCGGACTGAAGTTCTGATCTCTGGTTTGTACACTGTTTCACTTATGAAACATTCTTGAAAAGGAGAAATAAACATGGCAAAACCCATAAACGCGGCTGAGCTTGAGCTTCAGGAGCAGCTTGTCGTACTGAACCGTGTCTCCAAGACCGTAAAGGGCGGTAGAATCGCCCGCTTTGCAGCCATCATGGTGGTGGGAGACGGAAACGGACATGTAGGCTACGGCCTCGGAAAGGCAGCCGAGGTTCCCGACGCTATACGCAAGGGAATTGAGGACGCAAAGAAAAATCTTATAACCGTATCACTGAACGGTTTGACAATACCTCACGAGATAATAGGTGAGTACGGAGCAGGTAAGGTGCTTCTGAAGCCCGCCGCACCCGGTACCGGTATCATAGCCGGCGGTACGGTCCGCACGATACTTACCCTCGCGGGAGTGAAGAACATCCGTGCAAAGTGCCTTCGTTCGACGAACCCGACGAATGTTGTAAAGGCTACCTTTGCGGGACTTTCTCAGCTCCGCACAGCGTCCGAGGTTGCGGCTCTTCGCGGTAAAAGCGAAGAGGATGTAAAGGCTTAAGGGAGGTGTCGTAATGGAAAATGTTAAGATAACTCTCGTTCGCAGCCTTATAGCCCGCAAGCCCGCGCAGGTAAAGACGGCAAAGACCCTCGGTCTCAAGAGACCGGGCGACAGCATCGTTCTCCCGAACGACGCCGCAACAAAGGGCAAGATAAACGCAATTTCACACCTTGTAAGTGTTGAAACCGTTTAAGGAATTGAAAGGAGGATACAGAATGAAGCTCCATGAACTTTCACCCGCGGAAGGCTCCACAAAGGAAGTATTCCGCAAGGGAAGAGGAACAGGTTCCGGAAACGGAAAAACTGCCGGCAAGGGTCATAAGGGTCAGAACGCCCGTTCGGGCGGCGGCGTGCGCCCCGGATTTGAGGGCGGACAGCTTCCCCTTTACAGAAAGCTTCCTAAGAGAGGCTTTAACAACAAGTTCGGCAAGACCTATACGGTCATAAATGTCAATGCACTTAATAAATTCAGCGACGGAGATGTAGTTGATACGGCGGCCCTTCTCGAAAAAGGTCTCATCAACACTGTTTGCGACGGTGTAAAGGTACTCGGAGAGGGCGACCTTAAGAAGAAACTCACTGTTAAAGCAGCAATTTTTTCCGCATCGGCTAAGGAGAAGATTGAGGCGGTAGGTGGAAAGACTGAGGTGATCTAAATGCTTCAGACTTTGAAAAACGCATGGAAGACCAAGGAAATAAGAAGTAAGATACTCTTCACTGTCTTTATCCTTCTTCTCTACCGCATAGGTACCGTTATCCCGGTTCCGTTCGTTGACTCCAACAAGATAAGCGGCACATTCAGCGGCACGATATTCGACTACCTGAACACGCTGTCCGGCGGCTCGCTCGGGACGGCGACGCTGTTCGCCCTCGGCGTACAGCCGTACATCAACGCGTCGATTATCATTCAGCTGCTCGGTGTCGTGTTCCCGAATTCCATAGGCACATGGGCAAAGGAAGATAAGCAGAAGTTCAACTTCTTAACAAGAATAGTTACCGTCGCTCTGGCGCTTGTCACAGCGATTGCGTACTACTTCTATCTGAAGAACAACAATGCTCTTACAAAGGCTGCAACCGCGGGCGAGAACAGCACGTTCTGGCTCTACGGTATAGCTATTGTGCTTTGCTACTGCGCGGGCGCCTCGATAATCATGTGGCTCGGCGAGAGAATAAACGAGAGCGGCATAGGCAACGGTATATCTCTTATACTCTTTGCGAACATTGTCGCGTCGGTTCCGTCCTTCGCCATTAACCTTACCGAGCTTGTTATCGGTACTTACGGCTACAAGAACAACAGCCCCGTGCTTTACGGTATCCTTTCCACCCTCTTCGCGATAGTACTTGTCGTGGCGGTCGTGGCGCTGCTCGTGCTCATTATATGGGTCACCGGCTCCGAAAGAAGAATACCTATCCAGTACGCAAAGAAGGTCGTCGGACGCAAGATGTACGGCGGTCAGAGCACGAACCTTCCGATAAAGCTCAATATGACCGGCGTTATGCCTATCATATTTGCGAGCTCGATAGTCTCGCTCGTTCCCACAATCCTTCAGTTCGCGGGTGTATCCGAGAGCACGAAGGGCGGCTGGGGCGTCGTCGCGAAGATATTCTCGACGAGCGGCGTGCTCTATCCCATAGCGCTCTTCGCACTTATAATAGCCTTCGCATACTTCTATACGCAGATAACCTTCGACCCGAATGAGGTTGCAAACAACCTGAAGCGGCAGGGCGGCGCGATCCCCGGTATCAGACAGGGTAAGCCGACTGCTGACTACATCAAGAAGATTCTCGGCAAGGTAACTCTTGTCGGCGCTCTCTTCCTCGGGTTCATAGCGCTCCTGCCCTCGCTCGCCGGACCGCACCTTATAAAGCCCATTCTTGAGTGGTTTATAAAGGGCGCCTACACTCCCGAGCTTGCGTCACAGTACGCGACGAGTATCTCAAACTCCGCGTCACAGCTTTCGAGCGTCTTTACATTCGGAGGAACTACTCTTCTTATAGTTGTCGGAGTTGCAATCGAGACCTTCAGAGAGCTCGAGGCACAGCTCACAATGCGTAATTACAAGGGCTTCCTTAACTGATAACCTGAGGTGTTCGGGCGTATGAAAATAATTTTTCTCGGAGCCCCCGGTGCAGGAAAAGGCACGCAGGCGGATATAGTTGCGGCGAGGCTCGGTATTCCTACCGTGTCCACCGGGGCTATAATCCGCGCCGCGGTCAAAAACGGTACCGATATGGGCAAGAAAGCTAAAAAATTCATGGACGACGGCGCGCTTGTTCCCGATGATGTCGTCATCGGGATAATAAAGGAGCGTCTCGCCATGGATGACTGTTCG
>CALDMI010000305.1 GCA_937914815.1 uncultured Clostridia bacterium | reverse complement strand
GTCGCGAAGAGGTACCGTATCCCCGCGGCGAGGCTCGCGGCGGACAATAACCTCTCGGCTGAGTGCGCGGCGACGGAGCAGGGCTCACTCGCAGGCGTGAAGAAGCTGATAATCAGATAAAAATGTAAGAACAGTACCTGCGCCGGCTTGCGGAATTACCGTGAGCCGGCTTTAATTTTATAACGGTTGATTTTTTCACTTGTATGTGATAGAATGAATAAAGAAAAAACTTGACCGGCGGATATAAGCCGGGGCGGAGGATAATATGACAAAGAAAAAGGCAACGCTGACGGTTATCATCGTCGCATTGGTGGCGAGCGCGATATTTATACCGTCCTGCGTCGGAATTATAGTCTCGCTGAGCGGGAATGTCACGCCGTCCGGCGATAAACTCTATACAAAGGTCCTGCCGATTTACGAGGGGTATGAAAAAATAGTGGAGGAAAAGCTCTCCGTCATCGGCTATGACAGCACGCAGATAGAAAAAATAACGAACAGGGATGGGGTCGACAGCGTCGGGACTGCGTACTACTGCTCGCTTCAAACAACATATAAGGTCCCCGGTGCGACATACAGAATAGAGGTCAATTTCAACGAGTTTGACAGTGACGAACCGGTGAGAGCCGGGCTGGACTTCACCGCCGATTACGGTGCCGGCGACAGACCGGAGCTTCTGACGCTCTTCTATTCGGAGGGGATTCCGATAGGCTCGGCACTCATGAAAGAGTGTGACTCCGTCGTCGCGCGCACATATTCCGGCGATATATCGGATACGGTGGACATCGCCGTCCGCGGCTTTGACAGTGCGCGCGCCGACGGAAGACTTAAAATCGGTGAGTCGTATACCGCGAGATGTGACGCCGCGGGAGCAGACCATGCCGCGAGCATCTCGGCATGGGAGGACGGACAGTGCGGCGTCGTTGTCACCACTTATGTCAGCTTTGAGCTGACTATCGACGGCGACAAAACGGAAACCACCCCCGGCGGAGAGGAGAGCACAACCCCGCCGAAAGAAACGCACGATTTCTGATATACCGCCGCTGGACGGCACTCCGAAATTCCGACTTTACTATACGAAATAGAATTCCCCCGCGACGGAGAAATCCGCCGCGGGGGAATTTTTTATTCGAGTGTTATCTTCGATACTCCGATGTCGGATCTGCCGAGGACTTTGATGATGTTCATGAGAAGATCCATCTCCTCCTCGGGGAATTTCAGAAAATCGAGAACAACCGTGCTGTTGTCGGGAATTGTCGCCTTGACCCTGATGTACACATCCTCTTTGTGGAAGTACTTCATCGTCGAGGATATGAGGTCCTGTATGCGCTTTGTCACGTTCGGGTCGACGGGGTAGCGGAACATGAGCTTGACGACCTTGCGCACATATGTATAGGTGCGCGCCTTTTCCGCCTCGGCTCTCGCCCTTGCTGCCGCTTCTGCTTTGGCTCTCGCCTCCGCCTCGGCTCTCGCGGCGATCTCTGCCTTTGCTCTTGCCTCTTCTTCGGCTTTCGCCGCCGCCTCGGCTCTCGCTCTGGCTTCCGCCTCTATCTTCGCCCGCGCTTCCGCCTCGGCGCGGAGTCTTGCGCGCTCCTCTTCCTCGGCGCGGCGGCGCTCTTCCTCGAGTCTCCGTTGCTCGGCGAGTCTCGCCTCGGCTTCCGCCCTCGCGCGCTCCTCGGCGCGCTTCTGTGCCTCGAGGTGCTCGCGCTCAAGCCGCGCGCGCTCTTCCTCGAGCGACTTTCTCGCCGCCTCGGCTATGAGCTCGCGCTCGCGCTGTTCCTGCTTCGCCCTCGCCTCTATCTCGGCTTTGAGCTTCGCGGTCTCCTCCTCGCGGCGCTGCTCCTCGGCGCGGCGGCGCACCTCTTCGGTGAGCCTGTCCTGCTCGGCTTTCCTTGCCATAGCCGTGAGCCGCTCGTTCTCGCGGCGGAGCTCGTCCTGCTCCCTGCGGAGTCTCTCGTTCTCCTCTTCAGCCTTGCGGCGCTTTTCTTCCTCAGCCTCGAGCCGGAGCTTCGCCTCGACCTCCGCGCGTATCTTCGCCTCCATCGCGGCGCGCTCCTCGTCGGCGCGGCGGGCTCTGTCCTCCTCGGCGCGCTTCGCCGCGAGGTCTGCCTCTCTTGCCGCCTCTGCGAGCTCCTCGGCGCGGCGTCTCTCCTCCGCCTCGGCTCTCGCTCTCTCCTCGGCTTCGGCTTTCGCCTTCGCCGCCTGGCGTAGCGCGGTGAGCTCCGCCCGCTCTTCAAGCGGGGCAGGGGACTCTTCGACTACGGGCGCGGGTTCCTCTTTCTCTGGTACAGCCACAGCGGGTGCGGGTGTTTCCTCCTCTTCCTCGTCGGTTGAGAGCTCAAAGGTGACCTCCTCCGCGGGTGCCTCCTCCGCCTCGACCTCCGGCGTCAGAGGTACGTCCTCCGTCGCGTCATACCCCTCGCCCTCGCTCTCCTGCGATATCGCGCTCCTGCACGCGGCGAGAATATCGTCGCCGTAGCCGGTATTTGTGCTGACCTCTGCCGCGGGGGTCTTTATCCCCTCGCCGCGGAGTATTTCGTTGAGCTTCAGGTTTATGTCGCTCTGGTCGACGGGGACGGATGTGTCCGTGCGCTCGACCTCGTCGCGCTTTATGGCGCGCTTTATTATCTCGCGCCACTCGGTGATGTTCTTTCTCCCCATGGCGAGCTGATACTTGTCGGTGCCGACCCTCGTTAAGAAGCGGTACTCCCGCTCGCGTATCTTCTGCGGGACATCCTCGCCTATCTCAAACGTGACCTCTCCCGCCCGTATGTGTGCGCTGACGGGGCAGGCAAAGGCAGAGGTGTTGTGTGTCCACTTGACCCAGAAGTCGCGCGTAGAGCAGCCCTTCGCGGTTATGAGGAGCCGCCTGTACGTGACGTTCTCGGTTATGTGCTCCATATATGTCCCGGGCGCGAATACCATGCTTATTTTGACGGTGCTCCCGGCGAGATTTTTAATTGAGAACGCGCGGCAGATCTCCTCGTCGAGCTGTCTTGCCATCTCGTCTATGAAGTCCTGCGCATACTTTCCGGTGAGGAATGTCGGGTCGTCAGATGTGGACTGAACCTCTATCGTCATTCCGCCGGGGAAGTAGGTATTCCTGCCCTCGAGCCTCTGCATGAACTCCGCGGGCACATCCTCCGCAATGCTGAATTTAAGGCACTCCGCGCCGACATATGCATAGGGGATTCCGCCCTTGAATGAGGACTTGTCCTTCATATCAAAGGATATCCAGATAGTCTCGTGCCGGTCGCCGAGTATCGCCGTCATGGGGTAGTACCACAGCGTCCCGACAGAGAAGTTG
>CALDMI010000304.1 GCA_937914815.1 uncultured Clostridia bacterium | reverse complement strand
ATCTGCGCCGAGCGCGTCGGCTGCGTTCTCTCCGGAGAGCTTTACAGTGAGTGTCGTCCCGTCCTCGGAAACCTCGTGGCTGTCAGCCTTATCGAGCTTCAACGCGAGTGCCTTTGCCGACTGATACGGCGGCTGTGCGCCCCACTCCTCGCCGTCGAGCGAATACTTTCCGTCCTTATAATAGAGGGTGCCCTCGATAGTCTTTATGGGTCCGTCCGCGCCCTCGTCGGTCGGGGAGGCGAGCCTCTCGGCTCTGTATGTAGAAATCGAATTGTCACCGTCGAGCTCAATCGTGTACTGGCTGTTCAGAGAGACATCGGGAAGGTTCTCGTTCTCCTTGACATAGTTCACGATAGTCACTATCTTCGTAGGCTCAGAATTTTCCACGGCGGCGAGTATCTCGTCCGCGCGGCTGTCCCCGCAGGCGATAAGTGAAAACGCAAGCACCGAGAGGAGAAGAAGACATATAATCTTTTTCATAGTTACCGATAACCTTTCATGCGTAATTATTTGTCATAATAATTATACCTGCCCGGCGGCGGAAAGTCAAGCGAATACGGCTCTTTTGTGGTAGCGGCGCTGACGAATTTTCGCCTCACTTTTTATTCAATATTACCAAACAGCGGTCTTCCGGTCTCCTTTACATACTCCTTTGTGAGGGTTATAAGGCGGCGAGCCGCGGGCGAGAGCGCCGCCTCCGGCTTTGTAGCTATCGCGAGCTCGCGGCAGACCTCCGGCACTATCGGAACACAGCGGACATTCTCCGCGAGCCTGCCTATTATGAGCTCGGAGAGCATACTGACGCCGTGATTGTGGCTCACCATGGATATTATCGCCGGGTCGTCGACATAGGTCTCTGTGACAAACGGCTTTACATCGTATTTCTCGAACACCGCGCTTATATCGTGGTCAAAGCCGAGACCGGGCATAAGAAATTTCGTCCCGTTGAAGCGGGTTATGTCAAACTCATCTCCGGCTATCGGATAGTCCATCGGCAGGACGGCATAGAACCTGTCCTTTGCTATAGGTATCCACCTAAAGTCGTATTTTGTATTCACCGAACCGAATAGTATATCAAATCTCCCGTCGGAGAGCCCGCCGCAGAGCTCTCCCACCGTGCCGGTCTGTATCACCACGGTAATATCCGGGAACTCAGCGGAAAACCTGTCCACCACCGTCGGCAGCCAGCAGGACGCCATGCTCGAATATGCGCCGACGCGGAGCGTGTTGTCACCGAGGGAGCGGACCATTTCTATCTCGGCGTTCAGCGCGTCGTCGGAGGCGACGAGCTCGCGTATTTTCTGTATCAGCCTCTCACCGCTCGGCGTGAGCTTTATTCCGTAATGCCCGCGCTGAAGAAGCAGAAAGCCTATCTCGTCCTCGAGCCCGTTCATCATGTGGGTAAGCCCCGACTGCGTACAGCCGAGCTTCTCCGCCGCGGCGGAAAACGAGCCCATATCCACCGCGGCAAGCAGTGCCCTGTATTTTGCTATGTTCATTTTTTCGTCCTTTCCCTTGAAATTCATACACGCCTGTGGGGTAATGCCCTCAGTCCACCGGTGTCAGGTACCCCCGGCTCACAAGAAACTCAGCCATAAGGACGGCTCCCCCGGCGGCACCGCGCAGGGTATTATGTGCGAGGGCTACGAACCTGTAATCAAATATTTTGTCCTCGCGGAGCCTGCCAACTGATATTCCCATTCCGGAATATATCCCCCTGTCAAGCCGGGTCTGCGGTCTGTCCGGCTGCTCAAAATATGTGATAAAGTGTTCCGGCGCAGACGGCAACTGAAGCTTCTGCGGCAAGGGAGTGAAATCACGCCACGCCGCCTTTATCTCCTCTTCTGTCGGCTTCTCGCGGAACTTCACGAACACCGCCGCCATGTGCCCGTCGCTCACCGGGACGCGCAGGCACTGTGCGCTTATCACCGGCTCCTCCGAGGGCACTATCTCACGACCCTCGCTGTCAAGTTCTCCCCATACGCGCAGCGGCTCGCGCTCGCTCTTCTCCTCCTCGCCGGATATATACGGAATTATATTGTCGGTCATCTCCTCCCAGTCGGAGAAGGTCCTCCCTGCCCCGCTTATCGCCTGATAGGTCGTGACGGCTATCTTCTCTATTCCGTATTTTCGTAAGGGGGTCAGCGCACCGACATAGCCCTGTATCGAGCAGTTCGGCTTCACGGCTATAAATCCCCTCTTCGTCCCGAGCCGCGCGCGCTGTGCGGCTATCACCTCCGCGTGCTCCGGGTTCACCTCGGGAATGAGCATCGGGACGTCCGGCGTCCACCTGTTCGCCGAATTGTTTGATACCACGGGTATCTCCTGCCTTGCATACAGTTCCTCGAGAGCGCGCGTCTCACTTTTCGGGAGATTTACGGCGCAGAACACGAAATCGACAAGTCTGCCGACCGCGGCGACGTCCGCCGCGTCAAGGACCGGCATGTCGAGTACCCACCCCGGGCACTCACACGAGAGCTTCCACCTCCCGGCGACGGCTTCCCGATAGCTTCTCCCCGCCGAGCGCGGACCGGCGGCAAGCGCGGCTATCTCAAAATACGGATGATTTGCAAGCAGCGTTATAAATCTCTGCCCCACCATGCCGGTGGCGCCTATTATTCCTACTTTAAGCTTTCTCATATTCCCTCCGGATTTCAGGTATACATGACGTTTTATTATATTTTATCACTCTTTCCCCGTAAAGTCAACCGGAAAAACCGTGACCTGTGAAAAGCGCCGCCGGGCGGCGCCATGACCTCGGGCGCTGTCCGACGGCGCCGCATGCGGGAGCCGTTTTCCTGTACTGCCTTATCTGTTTATGATGCTTACCTTCTCCGGGCTTATGCCGGTGGTCTCGCAGACTATGGAGAGTATCTTTGCCGCGTCTGCCGCCTGCATCTGGTCTGCGCTGACTATAACGCTGACGGAGTCATCGCCTATTATGGCGACGCACTCTGCGTACCCTTTGGCCTTTACAAGCGACTCGATATTCGCCTCGTTCTGAATATCCGTCGCTATCTTCGATATCTGCTTCTGTGCCTCTGCCTTTGCTTCCTCGGACGCCTCCGCGCTCTCGGTTATCGTTTTCAGAACATCGAGAGCCTCGTCGCGGGACTGTGTACGCGTCAGGGCGGTTGCGGTGAAGTAGTTGTTTTCGTTCTTGTCGTCTGCCGAGGTCTGGGTCTTGTCGTCCTTGTAGTTGTCCTCCATGTTGTTCTTGCCGTAGCCTACCGAGTCCTGCGGGTCGTAGAACCAGCGGTAGTTGAGGTAGACGGCGAGCCCTATCAGCACCATTGCGACGGCTAC
>CALDMI010000303.1 GCA_937914815.1 uncultured Clostridia bacterium | reverse complement strand
CGTGCCGCCGTTACCTATGGGGCGGATGCCGTTTACCTTGCCGGGCGCGCGTTCGGTATGCGAGCCGCGGCGGACAATTTTTCGATTGAAGAGCTTCATGAGGCAGTGACATATGCGCACGCTCACGGTGTGCGCGTCTACCTGACGGTAAACACGATGCCGCGGGAAAATGAATATCCCGCCCTTCGCGACTACCTTATATCCGTCGCCTCCGCCGGAGTTGACGCAATGATAATCGCCGATATCGGCGTCATGTCTCTTGTGCGCGAAATACTGCCGGATATGCAGATACATGTTTCTACACAGGCGAGCTCCGTCAGCTCGCGTGACTGTATGGTCTGGCGCTCACTTGGGGCAAAGCGGGTCGTCCTCGCGAGAGAGCTCTCATTTGACGAGATACGCGCAATAAGGGCAAATATACCGGACGATCTTGAACTTGAGTGTTTTATTCACGGCTCGATGTGCATATCATACAGCGGGCGGTGCCTCCTTTCAAACCATCTTGTGGGCAGAGACGGAAACCGCGGAATGTGCGCTCAGCCGTGCCGTTGGAACTATACAATCCGCGGATACGAAATAGTAGAGGAAAAGCGACCGGATATTCCGTTGCCGGTTGAGGAGGTAAACGGAGAGACATTCATTATGTCGAGCAGGGATACCTGCATGATCGAGCACATTCCTGAGCTTGTTGAAAGTGGCATAAATTCGCTGAAAATAGAGGGCAGAATGAAATCCTCATATTATACCGCGGTTGTCACAAATACTTACCGTATGGCGCTCGACAGCTATTTTTCCGGAGATTATCAATACAATCCCGCATGGCGCCGTGAGCTTGAATCGGTGAGCCACAGGGACTATGGCACCGGTTATTATTTTTCGGATTCCCATAAGGACGCCAATACGGCGACGCAGACGGGGTATCTGAGAGACCGTGCGTTTCTTGCAACCGTCACGGATTACGACCCGGAGAGCGGATATGCGAAGCTCTCGCAGCGCAATAAAATGTGCATAGGAGATGCGGTAGAACTTCTGACCCCCGGAAAGACAGGGGAGAGATTTATATGCGACAATCTCTTTGACGGGGAAATGAATCCGATACAGTCGACCCCGCATCCATATATGACATTCTATATGAAAATGCCGCACGGTGTAAATGTCGGAGATATACTCCGCGGAGGTGAGTGATATGTCTTTTATCGAGATACTTAAAGCGATACTTTTCGGCATAGTTGAGGGAATTACGGAGTGGCTCCCGATAAGCTCAACCGGGCATATGATACTGCTCGACGAATTTATAAAGCTCAATGTTTCTGACGGCTTTCTGAATATGTTCCTTGTTGTCATACAGCTTGGGGCGATATGCGCTGTGCCGGTTATGTTTTTTGAAAAGCTGAACCCGTTTTCCAAAAAAAAGAGTCCCGAAGAGCGCAAGGCTACATACGGGATATGGGGAAGAGTTATAGTAGGGGTCATACCTGCAGCTGTAGTCGGTCTGTTTCTTGATGACATATGCGATAAGTATCTTAATAACTACATCGTTGTCGCTATTGCTCTTGCCGTTTACGGTATAGCCTTTATTGTTATCGAGAAGCTTCGTGCGGGGCGTGAGTTCCGCGCGCTTACTGTGTACGACATAACCTACCGCGACGCGCTGCTTATCGGACTGTTTCAGGTGCTTTCGCTCATCCCCGGCACATCACGCTCCGGCTCAACGATAATAGGCGGAATGCTTGTCGGAGTTTCAAGGACGGCGAGCGCGGAATTTTCGTTCTTCATGGCGATACCGGTAATGCTCGGCGCTTCGCTTTTGAAGATAGTGAAATTTGTTGCAGCAGGGTTTACCGCCACGGCGTCTGAGATAGTCGTTCTGATAATCGGAATGGTCGTCTCCTTCCTTGTATCGCTCGCTGTGATAAAGTTCCTTATGGACTTTGTGAGAAGACACACATTCACCGCATTTGGCATCTACAGAATAGTTCTCGCTGTGATAGTCGCAGGATATTTTATTCTGAAGACATTTGTATTCGCTTGAGTTTTGCATTAAGAAAGCTCCCGTTGCCGCTCGAACACGGTGGGAGCTTTTGTTTTTTTGTATTATCTGTCTTCTCTGTAATAATTGACCCCGAGCCCGGCGGGCGCCTGATTTTCCCGTTTATTGCGGATACTTGTTATAACGAGAACAAGTATTGTAACAACATAGGGGAGTATCTTTATAAGGTCTTTGACGGCGAGCATCTGATTGAGTGTGAGGTTTGAGAAGCTGCTGAGGCTTATAAACGGAGAACAGATGTAGAGTGCGCCGAATATAATCGAACCGAAGATTCCGATAACCGGCTTCCAGACGGTGAATATAACGAGCGCGACAGCCAACCAGCCTATCGAGTCTATCGTGTATTCCCAGTTGCCCTCGAGGTTGTCCATTATGTATATGAAGCCTCCGAGCGCGGCAATCGAACAGCCAACGCAGGTAGCCCCGTATCTGTATGCCTTTACATTTATTCCGGCGGCGTCTGCTGTCGCCGGGCTTTCTCCGACGGCACGGAGCTGGAGACCGAGGCGGGTTCGCGTCAGTATTATCGACGCGGCTATCGCTATCGCGATTGAAATATATATCAGCACGCCGTAGGAAAGGAACAGCTCACCGAACCAACCGAGAGAGCGGGCAAAGGGAAGCGAGGCTGTGAAATACCTGCTTGCAAGGACGAAATCGCGGGTTTTTGCCACCATCATGCTGCTGACGCCGACGCCGAATGTAGTCAGCGCGAGACCGGTTACATTCTGATTTGCACCGAGTGACACCGTGAGAAACGAATATATAAGTCCCATGAGCGCGCCGCCGATAAGGCAGGCGAGGATAGAGAGGAGTATGCAGAAGAAAATGACGGGAAATGACTTTCCGGTAAGACCACCGACGGCAGCCATGTATTTACTTGTCGCGAGACATCCGCTCGCGGCGCCGACACACATCACTCCCGGAATACCGAGATTAAGATGACCGGATTTTTCGGTTATCGTCTCACCGGTAGAGCCGCACAGGAGAGACATTCCGAAACGGATTGCACTTGTTATGAATGTAAGCATTATTTATTCTCTCCTTTCTTTTCGCGGTGACGGAACTGTATTTTGAACTGAATGAAGAACTCACATCCTATTATAAAGAACAGGATAATTGCGGTTACTATGTCGGAAATGGAACTGTCTATTCTGTACGCTGTTGAAATCTGTGACGCGCCGTTCTTCAGGAATATCAGAAGAAATGATGTCAGTATCATGTAGAGCGGATTGAATTTTGCGAGCCATGAAACCATAATAGCAGTGAAGCCCTGACCTCCGACTGTGTTTGCATTTATCGTGTGGTCGGTAGATACGACGAGAAGAAATCCGACTATACCGCAGATAGCGCCGGAGACAAGCATGGTGCGTATTATCACGCTTTTCACATTTATTCCTATGTATCGTGCGGTGTTTTCGCTTTCACCGACTACGGAGATTTCATATCCGTGCTTTGAATATTTGAGGTATATGTAAAGCGCGGCGGTGAGAATGGTGACAAGAAGTATATTGAAAAGATAGCTCTGACCGAACAGTGCCGGCATGGCGCATGAATCCATAGGTGGCAGAACCGCGGAACCGTCTGTAGATACCCACATCACAAAGAAGGAAACGAGGCGGATTGCAATGTAGTTCAGCATAAGGGTGAAAAGCGTTTCATTTGTGTTCCACTTAGCCTTGAATATGGCAGGTATAACAGCCCAGACGGCCCCTGCCAGAGCGCATACGATGAATGTAAGAATAAGAAAGAGGGGGAGGGGCATTGATGCGCCGAGATTGTACATCATAATCGCGCCGACAAGACCACCCATGAGCGCCTGTCCCTCGGCTCCGCAGTTCCAGAATTTCATCTTGAACGCAGGAGTCACCGCGAGCGCGAGTCCGAGCAGTATAGCCATCCCCTGCAGCAGGCGCCATATACGGCGCGGTGTTCCGAAATTTCCGATGAAGAATTGCCCGTATACGGCGAACGGATTTTTACCGGTAAGAATGACAATTATGAGAGCCGAGAGCACGAGCGCCGCGGCAATCGCGCATACGCGGACGAGAATGGCGTGCTTTTTCGTTACCTCCCCGCGTTTTACAAAGTGAAAGGGAGGCTCTTTTATAAATCGCGTTATCGCGTTTTCTTTTTTCACAGGTTTTCAGCCTCCTTTGCCTCTGTATTTTCAATATCAGCCTTCGTCATCAGCAGTCCGATTTCTTCCTTTGTCGTGTGCCTGCCGTCCACGGTCCCTTCCTCCGTTTATGACGATTATACGGTCACAGAGCTCGACGAGAACATCAAGATCCTCACCGACGAATATTACGGCGACGCCGGACTCCTTCTGCTTGTTGAGAAGATTGTATATGGTGTATGACGAATTTATATCAAGACCGCGGACCGGGTATGCCGCCATCAGAACCGTCGGCGACGAGGATATTTCGCGCCCGACAAGTATTTTCTGAACATTACCGCCGGAGAGCTTGCGTACAGGGGTTGTAATGCTCGGTGTAACGACTTCAAGCCCTGTAACAAGTCTGTCTGAAAGTTCGCGCGAGGGTTTTCTGTCAAGAAATGCGGATTTTCCGCTCTTATACGACCGGAGCATCATGTTGTCGATTATGTCCATGTTGCCTACAAGTCCCATGCCGAGCCGGTCCTCCGGGACGAATGAGAGCCTGACGCCGAGGTCGCGTATCTGTATAGGAGTTTTGTCTCTGAGATTTTCCGCTTTTCCGCTCGCGGGGTCGTTGTAGGTTATATCTCCTCCGTCAAGCCGGTAAAGACCTGCGATGGCTTCGAGCAGCTCGCGCTGTCCGCTGCCGGCAATTCCCGCGATACCGAGTATTTCTCCAGAGCGGGCGGTAAATGACACATTGTCAAGAACCGGGACCCCCTCAGAATTTTTTGCACTGAGACCGGAGACTATGAGACGGTCAACCGGGTTTTCCGGTTCCGAACGATGAATGTTCAGAGAGACCTTCTTACCGACCATCATTTCGGTGAGCGCGTTTTCGTCGGTTTTCGCCGTTTCGACGGTTGCGATATGTTCGCCGCGGCGTATTATTGCGACACGGTCGGAGATCGACATGACCTCGTGCATTTTATGAGTGATTATAATTATTGATTTGCCGTCCTCGCGCATTTTGCGCAGAACATCGAAGAGCTTCGATGTCTCCTGCGGAGTAAGAACCGCGGTCGGCTCGTCAAGTATCAGAATATCCGCGCCGCGATAGAGAACCTTAAGTATTTCAACAGTCTGCTTCTCAGAGACCGACATCTCGTGAATTTTTTTCTGCAGGTCAATGCGGAAGCCGTACTTTTCGGTTATCTCGGTTATTCTTTTTGTATAGTCCCTCATGTTGAATTTTGTGCCGTCTTTTACGCCGAGGACTATATTTTCCGCCGCAGAGAAAACATCAACGAGTTTGAAGTGCTGATGTATCATACCAATACGGTAGGTGAAAGCGTCTTTCGGGGAATTGATAAAAGCTTCTTCGCCGTTTACGAATATCTGCCCGTCGTCAGGGGTGTATATTCCGGATATCATGTTCATAAGGGTGGTTTTACCGCTGCCGTTTTCGCCGAGAATTGCGAGTATCTCGCCCTTATAAAGTGTTAGGTCGACATCCTTGTTTGCCACGACGCTACCGAATGTTTTAGTAATATGGCGGAGTTCAAGTGCAATTTCCTTTTCCACTTTGTTATTCCTTTCCGATAAGCTCTTCTCCGGGCGCGTCATTGTGACACATCCGGGGAAGAACCGACCGAGCTGTATTTTTTATTTTAAGAAGATAAGCCGGAGTTTTTGAGGCTCCGGCTTATGAAGTTTTTCATGGCAGATTATTTACGAATCTGAGCTTTCTCCGTAATTTCTGTCAAGAAGCGTGATTCCGTCTATCTCAAACTCGAAGTAGGGAGCAGAGCGGTAATCGGACTCATGGAAGTAACCGTCCGCAAGAAGGGAAGTGAGAACATCGTCAGAGAGATTCTTGAACGCATCAAGAGACTTGAGATATTCAACGGTGAGCTTATTTCCGCCGATGGTAAAGCTGTCAAGATTGAATACATGAGTTGTGCCTGCCTTGAGGGCATTCTTCACCTCGGTGAGTTTCGCCTCTGTTCCGGCGGCGGCAACCTTAGAGTTGAAGGATGTTATCTGAACGGAATCGGTGGAAAGGGTACCGGTGTAGTTGTGGGGGATGGTGCCATTATTGTCGCGGACAGCCTTGATTATGAGCTCAAAGTAAGGAGCCCAGTTTATCTTGGAAGCGATGAGGAAAGAGTTGGGGCAGTCTGTCTCGGTGGATACATTGTAGGATACATTCGGGATAGGATCGGGCTTTGCCGCCTCGCACGCGGAGGGAGCACCCATGGAGTCTGCGTGCTGGCTTATAAGCTTGCAGCCTGCGCCGATGAGAGCGAGAGCAGCCTCTTTCTCGGCAACTGCGTCA
>CALDMI010000302.1 GCA_937914815.1 uncultured Clostridia bacterium | reverse complement strand
TTCCTCCTCTCTCACCGTCGACGGCGAGAATATAAATGTAAAATAAAGTTTGTATCACGAAAGGATGTATTGAAAAATGAAAGAATTTATGGGACACGATTTCCTGCTTGATAACCCTGTGGCAGAGCGGCTGTATCACGAGCATGCGGAGAAGATGCCGATCTTCGATTTCCATTGCCACCTCTCCCCGAGAGAGATCTACGAGGATAAGAAATACCGCTCGATAAGCGAGGCATGGCTCGCCGGCGACCATTATAAGTGGCGCCTTATGCGTGAGTTCGGTATAGACGAAAAGTATGTAACCGGAGACGCCGACGATTACGACAAATTTCTCGCCTATGCAAGGGTGATGCCGTACGCCGTCGGAAACCCGATATATGCATGGACTCACCTTGAGCTCCGCCGCTTCTTCGGTATACATGAGCTCCTGTCGGAGAAGACCGCGGAGAAGATATATAAGGAGTGCGGGGAAAAGCTGAAAACGCTCACCGCCCGGAAAATGATAGAGATGAGCAATGTCCGCGCCGTCTGCACGACAGACGATCCGGCGGATAATCTCGAATATCATAAAAAGATCGCGGCTGACAAGACCTTCTCCGTCGCCGTTCACCCGTCCTTCCGCCCGGATAAGGTGCTGAATATCGACCTCCCGACATACCTTCCGTACCTTGAGACCCTCGGCAATACCGTCGGTTACAGGCTTGACAGCCTCGCCACCATAGAGGGCGCCCTCGCCGAGAGAATAGACTTCTTTGATAAGGCGGGTTGTCTCTGTGCGGACCACGGGCTTGAGCACCCGGTGTATTCCCCCGCGACAAGAGAAGAGGTCGCAAAAATAGTTGATAAGCGGCTCGCGGGTGGGGAACTGACCGCCGACGAGATAGCAAAATACAAGGGTTATATCAATGTCTTCCTCGGCAGACATTATGCGAAGCGCGGATGGGTACAGCAGTATCATATAGGCGCGATAAGAAATAATTCGGAGCGCAATTTCCGTACCCTCGGACCGGACACGGGCTTTGACGCGATAGGCGACGATACTTTCGCGCCCGCCCTGTCGGCGACCCTCTCTGCGCTTGACCTGACGGGCGAGCTCCCAAAGACAATCCTCTATTGCCTGAACCCGCGCGATAATTACCTCCTCGCCGCGATGATGAACTGCTTCCAGGACGGAAAGATCCGCGGTAAGATACAGTTCGGCTCCGGCTGGTGGTTCAACGACCAGAAGGAGGGAATGAAACATCAGCTTGAGGCACTTATGCAGACCGGGCTTGTCTCCTGTTTCGTCGGTATGCTGACAGACAGCCGTTCTTTCCTCTCCTATACAAGGCATGAGTACTTCCGCCGTATCCTGTGCTCCGAGCTCGGGAGGCTCGTAGAGCAGGGCGAGTACCCGGCGGAGAACCTCCCCCTCCTCGGCAGTATAGTTGAGGATATATGCTATAATAACGCGGCGGCATATTTCACGAAGCCGCAGGGGAAGTAAAAAGACCTCCCCCGCAAAACCTGTAAGTAACACCCGGCAGACGGCGCCCCGCGCCGCCTGCCTTTTCTTTTTGTCCGCCGCCCGCGCCTCTCCTCTCCCTCCATACACCGCTCCGCACCAAAAAAACAATGAAAAACCCTTGACAACACGCACTATGTATGATATAATTTACGGGTAAATTGCGGAAAACCGTGATTTTTTCGCGGGTGTGGCGGAACTGGCAGACGCGCAAGATTCAGGTTCTTGTGATCGCAAGGTCATGCAGGTTCAATTCCTGTTACCCGCACCAAACAAGAATAATCCGAACCTAATCCTGATGGATTTTAGGTTCGGATTTATTTTTTTAGTCAAACCGAAAAAAATTTTAGAAATTCATACCTGTTTTATGATATAATTTTAAAAAAACTTGTCAGCAAATCCGGAAAATCCACACTATATGAGCGAAAGGAGGGTTAGTCATGCGGGATACAAATGAAATGCGCGATAAGCTGATACATGAGTTTGTCGAAAAATATATGGAAAAGCTGTTTTATTTCTGTCTGCGAAAGACAGACAGCCGCACCGAAGCGGAAGATTTGACGCAGGATATCGCTTTGAATATCATCACTGCTTTGGAAAAAGGCACAGTTCCGACTGCATTTTCGGCATGGGTATGGAAAATCGCGCATAACCGTTACTCTGCATGGGCAGATGATAAGCATAGGCGCGCTGCGTCGGTAACCGGTTCCGCT
>CALDMI010000301.1 GCA_937914815.1 uncultured Clostridia bacterium | reverse complement strand
TGCGATTTTTGTCTCTGAAAATCTCTGATTTTTTGCCAATAGCTTTACGCACGCTTTGTTATTTCGCTATACCCCGCCTCGTCGAACGAATAGGACACCCTGACGGTCATGAACATACCTCCGGAGAGGTCGGTGCGGTCGGTATAAACCTTCTTTATGTCATAGCTGTATGAGGTCATGGAGACCCTGCCGTCGGAGACGGTCACGGATATTGTGATGTCGTAATCGGTCCTGATGTAGTCATCTTCGGTTATCCTCTCGTCGGTGTTACTGCCGAGGTAGTGCGCGCGCATGGTGACGGAGCCGTCGCCGTTTCGGACAAGGGAGACGCTCTCAAGCTCACGCCCCGAAAAAGCCGCGGCGAGCGCCGCGCGCAGCCCCGTGACATCCTCTATTCCGCGGATGGTCTCGAGCCCCGTGCCTTCGAGCGCGGAGAGCGGCGGGCAGGTAGCGAGCGCGACGGCAGTCTCTGCAGAACAGCTCTCTCTGCCGGTTTTCAGGGCTCCGCCCTCCCCTTCCTCGGTATATAGGATAAATCCGCCGTCAGCGACGGACATTATCGCCGAGAGCCTCCGCTCGTCCGGCGTCTCTTTCGTTATGTCGCCCATATAGCGCGCGTCCTCGCAGAAGAAGCGTGAGCCGGAGCGGCTCTCGCGAAAAAGCTGTCTCCCGGATATTTTGCCGTCCGCGCCGGGATTGTCTCTTACATAATCGGTCGAATAGTCGCCGGTATACCCGATAGTGGCGAGCACGCCCGCCTTCCATTCGGCAAATTTCTCCTCATCGGTATACTCCCGCCGGTACCCGCAGATATGGCATCTCACGCTGTCGCCCTCTATATAGGAATGTGGCGCGACATCGAATTTTTCGTCGCTATTGATACACGGGTGCCAGTGTACCTCGCTGTCAAACTTCCACTCCTCCGACACTATGGGCTCTTCCGTGCCCCCGCCACCGTTGCACCCGGCGGAAAACAAAACCACGAACAGGAGCGAAAATATAAGGGTGAGCGACATAAAAATCTTCTTCATATAACCTCCCGGTGCCCCGCAAATCCGACAGCCGAAGCCCGCGCCGCGGAGCATATCAAAGCCGGTGATAATAAACACCGCCCGTACATATAATATATTGTAGCATGTGCCGGATAAAAAAGCAAATCTTTTTCGTAGAAAGACAAATCCGGCAAATCAGAACAAAAACTCAAAAAGCTATTGACAAAAGCGCAACCCTTTGATATAATATACAGGCAATAAGGCGCCATAGCCAAGCGGTAAGGCACGGGTCTGCAAAACCCTTATTCCTCGGTCCGATTCCGAGTGGCGCCTCCATAAAAAGGTATACCCCCGTTCATCGGGGGTATACCTTTTTATTGCGTCACCCCTCAAATCGACCGAGCTCCGCCGCGCGAAGCGCGCGCGGATTCGGTCCGCATTCGCCGCCCGAAGATCTGCAAGCTCGCTTGCAAGGCGCAGGGCGAGCGAATATTCGCAGAGCGAAATTCCGCTTGCTCCTGTCTTTACCCCATTTCGGGGGGTGCCCTTTTTATTGCGTCACCCCTCAAATCGACCGAGCTCCGCCGCGCAAAGCGCAGGCGGATTCGGTCCGCATTCGCCGCCCGAAGATCTGCAAGCTCGCTTGCAAGGCGCAGGGCGAGCGAATATTCGCAAAGCGAAATTCCGCTTCTTTGCCCCGGCTATCTCATTATGTGACAGCCGCAGTCAGATGCAGAGTCGTCGTTTTTCGTACTCGTCGCCGTACAAGCGTACGGCAGAGGGCGAAAACGGCGGCAGAAAAAGCCGCATGGGCTTTTCGGTCTGCGCTGAATGCGACTGTCACATACCTTTTGTATTGCGTCACCCCTCAAATCGACCGAGCTCTGCCGCGCAAAGCGCAGGCGGATATTCACCTGCGGTGAAATTCCGAGCCTCCCCGCGGTGCCCACCAGCACATTTTTTACACAATATTCCCTTTTCAAAATTATACTATATTCTATCAAAATATTATACTAAAATCAAATATATCTCAAAAAATATCATAAATTGTGCATATTGTATTGACATATCATATATTTTGTGCTACACTACATACATAATATATCACTCCGATATCTGCACTTGAGAAAAATCATCACGAAATCTTATCACAAAAACATTGAGCGGCTGCTCAATCACCGGTGCAAATACCCGGGGGACACGCGCGGCACACCCCCCACCGCGCGGCGGGTATTCTGCATTTTATGAGAATTCAGGTTGACAAAGGAGCTGTCACGCCCGGCGGAGAGATAGTATTCTGCCGCATGTGCGACGGTTCCCTTGCCCGGCACGGACGGCTCATCAATTCGTTATGCGTGGCAATGGGGTGGTATCAACTGTATAGATAGCTGATAGACCAACAGTCGGGTATAGCCGATTGCTGGTCTTTTTTCGCGCGAATCCTGACCGCGACGGCATTTTCATGGAAAGAAGGAAACAGATGTGGAAAACCCGAACATTCTGACCCCGGAGGAGCTTGATGAGGAGATAAAATTCTTCCGCAAGGTCTTCTCGGTAGTCCGCGTCCTGCGGAGAAACCAGATAGCCGGGATATGCACAAAGGACGAGCTCTCCGGGCAGTCCTGCCCCTGCTACTCTTTCTGGCACAGGGACGAGCCCTGCGACAACTGCGTCTCCGCAAAGGCGTACCTCACAAAGCGCGACGCCGTAAAACTTGAATTCTCACACGACGGAGTCTATCAGGTCATCTCCCGATATATAGAGGTGGACGGCGAGGGCTGTGTCATGGAGCTGCTCCGCGAATTTGAGCGCGACAGCTTCGTCGACCTGACGGCAGAGGAAAAACTTCTCTCCCGGATAAACGAGTACTACGAAAAAACCTATACCGATGTCATGACCGGTATCTACAACCGCCGCTTTTACGAGGAGAAACTCAAAAATTCGGTTATCAGCGCCGGGGTCGCGATGATAGACCTCGACGACTTCAAGGTATATAACGACGTCTACGGTCACGCGGCGGGAGACGCGGTGCTCTCCGCGTTTGCCCGGGAGGTACGGCGGGATATCCGCCCCTCCGACAGAATCGTCCGCTACGGCGGAGACGAGTTTCTCATAGTGATGCCCGGGGTGCGCGAAAACGGGTTTGAAACGATACTCCGGCGCATGCTCAAGAATATCGACAGCATCGCTCTCCCGGGATATGAGGGCATCCGCCTGACGGCGAGCATAGGCGCAACGATGTGCGAAAACGAAACCGTACACGCCGCCGTCTCCCGTGCCGACCGACTGCTCTACAAGGCAAAGGTCGACAAGAATGTAATAGTCACCGACAGGGACGGCAAGATCACGGAGGAAAAGAGCAGCGCGACAATCCTGATAGTCGACGACTCCGAGCTCAACCGCGATATTCTCCGCTCCATACTCGGAAACGAATTCAATATTATGGAGGCGGCGGGGGGCGAGGAATGTATCCGTAAGCTCGAAAAATACGGCACCCGTATCTCCGTCGTACTCCTCGACATCATGATGCCGGGGACAGACGGCTTTGCCGTCCTCCGTTACATGGCGGACAGACACCTCATTGAGGATATCCCGGTGATAACCATAACCGGCGACGAATCCGGCGAGACGATACGGCGCGCGTATGAAATGGGTGTCTCCGACTTCATATCCCGCCCGTTCGACACGAAGGTGGTCTACCGCCGGGTGCTCAACACTATCAATCTCTACGAAAAGCAGCGTCGCCTCATCTCCACGGTATCAAACGAGATACTTGAAAAGGAGAAGAACAGCCGGATTCTCGTCGATATCCTCAGCCAGGTCGCGGAATATCAGCCCGGCATGGGGAGCGCGCACGTCTCAAATATAAATAAGATAACCGAGCTGCTGCTTATACGCCTTCGTGAAAAGACCTCTGCCTACGGTCTCGGCGAGCGGGATGTCTACCTCATCACCACGGCATCCTCCCTCCACGACATCGGCAAGATAGGGATATCCCCGGCGATACTAAGTAAGCCCGGAAAGCTCACCCCCGAGGAATTTGAAGAGGTCAAGCGGCACACCGTCATAGGCGCGGAGATGGTCATGAATGTCAGGGAGTACAGAAACGAGCCCCTCGTCCGCTATGCCCGCGACATCTGCCTCTGCCACCACGAAAAATACGACGGCAAGGGGTACCCACGTGGGCTCCGCGGTGATGAGATACCGATAGCCGCGCAGGTCGTCTCCCTCGCGGATGTCTACGACGCCCTGACCGCAAAGCGGGTCTACAAGGACCCGTACACCGCAGGCGAGGCGATAGATATGATAATGCGGGGCGAGTGCGGACAGTTCAATCCCCTGCTCCTTGAATGTCTTGACGATATAAAGGACTTTATCGTCAAGGACGAAAACGGAGAAATAAAATAAAAATCCGCCGTATCGGCGGGAACGGAGATATAAAAATGAATCTTGAAGAGCTTTACGGAAAAATCGGCGGAAGCTATGACGCCGTCCTCTCTCGCCTCGGCTCCGAGGACATGATACGCCGGTTCGTTATGAAATTTGCGGGCGACCCGACCTTCGGAAATCTCGCGCGCGGATTTTCCGAGGGCGACGCGGAGGCAGCCTTCCGCGCGGCGCACACCTTAAAGGGCGTGTGCTCAAATCTCGGGTTTGACCGCCTCTTCACCACGGCGAGCGAGCTGACAGAGGACCTGCGTCCGAGGAAGTTCACCGACCGCTCGGAGGCTCTTTTTTCGGCGGTAAAATCGGAATACGACGCTCTCATTGCCGCCATATCCGACGCGGAATAACAGACACCGGAGAGATACAAAGCCGCCGGCGAAAGGAAGTGTGACACATGGCGGAGAAAATCAGTAATACAAAAAAATATATAGCGATAGCTCTGCTCATTCTATGCAACGTAGTGCTCATAGTCTCGGTAGTCCTGTTTTCCATTAATTATCAGGACGATATCAACAGACAGAATGAAGAGGACGCACTCGTGAACTTCTGCAACACCATGGAAACCATGAAGCAGATCTCCGCGCAGTACCTCACAACCGAGCTCGAGAGTGCGGAGGCATGGGCTGCATATATAGAAAGTGAGCAAATGACGCTCGACGAGGCGCTGTCCTATATCCATGCGATAGATAAAGACACACCGTCCGTGGCGCATATTGTGGATATGGACACCTACGATGCGTGGAGCTCCGTATATACAAACGGGAGCAATTCCATATCCTACTATAAAGAAATCAGCAACTTAATGGCGATATCCGATGACCTGTATGTCGGGGCAAATATAAGAGCCGCACAGAATATATTCGACGGCAAAGCCTCCATACTCTGCAATTACCTGATAAAGGAGGAGCGGCGTCGGGTCATCAGCGTCGGTACACGGGTCACCGTCAGCACAGACGACGGCGCGGACAAGGATTATCTTCTCCTCCGGGTTATCCCGCTTGACAGCATAAAGAGCGTCTGGCTCTTCCCGACGAGCTATCAGACCGCGCAGGTAGGCATGATAACGACGGGCGGCGACTATATAGTGCCGTCAAGCTCCATGCGCTCCGAAAACTTTGTTGAGTTTATCCGCTTCTATAACTTCGCCGACGATTACTACGGTGCGGACGAGGTCCTCGCACCAATAAAAACAGAGGAGCACGGGCTCCTTACCCTGAAGGACTCCAAGGGGCAGTCCTGCTACTGGTACTACTCAAAGCTCGGCGACTTTGAGGATGCGGACATCCTCGGATATATCCCGGTATCCTCCCTCGCCGCCGAAGCCGACGGAATATCTATCGTTTATGTCGTCGCCGCGGCGATGTTTCTTCTCATTATTCTCGATGTCGGGTACATTCTCGTCATAAACAAGCGGCTCCGCGCGGCGGCAAAGGCGGCAGATCAGGCAAACAGATCAAAGACCCGCTTCCTCTCCACTATGTCGCATGACATACGCACCCCGCTCAATGCCGTGCTCGGCATGACGGAGCTCGCGCAAAGCAGAATGGACGACCCGGAGTATGTCAAGGAATGTCTCGCGAAAATCACCGTCTCCGGCAACCACCTCCTGACGCTCATAAACGATATACTCGAAATCTCCCGCGTCGAGAGCGGGAAGATACAGCTGAATCCCGAGCCGTTCAATATAAGGCTCTTCATCTCAAATCTCGAAAGTCTCACCCGCTCACAGGCGACGGGGCACGGTCTCTCATTTGAGAGCAAAACAGGCGAGCTGCCGAGCGAGAACCTCGTCGGCGACAGGCTCCGCCTGACGCAGATATACCTAAATCTTCTGAACAACGCAGTAAAGTATACGAAGGCGGGTGGCAGGGTCAGGCTCACTGTGAGCGAGGAGCCGCTCGATGACAAGAGGGTCACGCTCGTATGCGTGATTGCCGACAACGGCACCGGCATGAGCCCCGAGTTTCAGAAAACGATGTATGAGTCCTTTGCCCGCGTGTCCGACGCGCGCGTCGACAAAACCGAGGGCACCGGGCTCGGGCTCGCGATAGTACGCCACATGGTCGACCTCATGGACGGCACAATAGACTGTCAGAGCGAGCTCGGCGTCGGGACCACATTCACGGTCCGCATCCCGCTGAGGACGGTGACGGAGGACGAGGTCCCGAAGATGGGCGAGCAAGACGAGAGCGCGAACAGCGATCTCCTCGGGCTCCGGATACTTATCGCCGAGGACAACGACATAAACTGGGAGATAATAAATACCCTCCTGACCGAATACGGCATAGTCTGCGACCGGGCGGAAAACGGGCGCGAGTGCGTTGATTTTCTTCTTGCCGCCGCCCCGGGTACCTACGACCTCGTGTTTATGGATGTGCAGATGCCGTATCTCAACGGTCTTGACGCGACGCGCGAGCTCCGCGCATCCGAGCGCGAGGACCTCCGGCACATTCCGATAGCGGCAATGACGGCAGACGCCTTTGCCGAGGATGTGCAGGAGTGTATCGACGCGGGCATGAACGCCCATATCTCAAAGCCGATACAGATAGACAAGGTGCTCACCACCATACGCCTGCTACTCGCAAGGACGAAAGAAATTCAGAATAACAAAAATAAACCGGAGGCAAATAAAAAATGAAACGAACAACGAAACTCACATCGCTCATAACGGCGCTCTTGCTTCTCCTCTCCGCCCTGGCGGGTTGCACCCCAACGGACAACAACACGGACAAGCCCAACCCCGGAAAGGACAATGCCGAAAACACCGCCTTTGTGCCGAGGCTCGACACAGAGGCAACCGTAACCGTTGATGTCGCGTCCTTCTTCGGAAACTTCGAGGCTCTCGACCAGGTGATAAACCACTTCAACGAGTTTTACCCGAATGTCACGATAGACTACGCCAGCTACAATGACACGAGCTCCGAGGACTTCCTCGCAAACAACCCGTTAATAGATATTGTCATGACATCGAATGTCAGAGGCTATTACACGGACAACCTCGTCGACCTTATCTCGGCGGGCGTCGATACCGGCGCGGCTATGGAAAAGGTTATTGAGGGAAACAAAATTGAAGGCGTCCTCTATTCCCTGCCCATGAGCCTTGCGGCATGCGGAATGGCGGTCAATAAGACTCTCCTTGAAAAGGAGGGGCTCTCTGTCCCGACAACGTGGCAGGAATTTCTCACCGTCCTTGAAGCTCTTAAAGGAAAGGGCTACACACCGGTTCAGGGTCCCGATTCTGCGGTAAGTAAGCTCTTCTATCAGATGGGCATGGCTATTCTTGACTCCGACACAGAACTTCTTGCCGCTGTAAATTCCGCCGATGAGGCAGGCGCCGCAGCGCTCAAGGTGATATATGAGCGTATCGACACGCTGAGAAATGCCGGGTACTTCTCCTCCGAAATAAATGCCGAATACCCCGAGAACAACTACGACGGCGCAATACTCAAATTCTTTGAGGGCGATGTCCCGTTCTGGGTCTGCGACACCGAGAATTTCAGCGGGACAAAAAAGCGCGAGTCAAAGTCCGAGGCTTTCAAAGAAAACCCGTTCTCCTATGAATTTATCTACACCCCCTCGGGAGATAACGGTGCGCATGAGTACATAGAGCCGTGGTACGGCTTTGCCGTCAACAAGAACAGCGATGTAAAGGACTACGCCGTCGAGTTCCTCCGCTTTATGGCAAGGCAGGACGAGCTCAACACAATGGCGTCGGTCAAGGGTGTACCCTCGGTCGCCAAGGTCTCATCCGGCACGAGATATGATAACCTCGCGGGCGCAAAGACAGAGCTCTCAGTAACCTTTACCGGCAAGGTACCCGCATGGTACGGAACTATCCTCAAAAATTCCATGAGAGAATTTATAGCGGGAGACGTCGCGACAGCCGGCGAGGCACTCCGCAGCTTTATTGAAAAGATAAAGGGCTGACGCGCCGGGCGTCGTTTCAAAGGTGCACGCCGTGCAAAAGCAAATAATTATTTACAAAACCCCGCTTTTCGGCGGGGTTTTCCTGTATCTTCTGCGCACCGTGTGGGGCGTGCCGTTCGCGCCTCGGGAGCGATGTCGGGCAGCCGCGCCGCGGCGCGGCGCTCATAACCTGCGACAGGCGGGACGGGCGGCGGCGCCCTCCGGCGGGAAGTTTTAATATTCCCTTGACACGGGCGCGTTTTTGAATATAATAATATATGCAAATCTCTGACAAAAATATAAGCTTTCCCGGCGGGAACACAGCTCTGCAATGCGCCCCGGCGGGCACAAAAGGCAAGGCATTTTTATATGAAAAATCACTCAAGATTTATACACGCCCGGCGGGCTCTCATCTTCTGGACGCTCTTTATCGGGCTCGGCGCTGTTCTCGGCGCGCTCGGCATGCTCATTGACCCGAGCGGGGAGGCAATGGGCATGGACGCCATGCTCCCATACTTTTCGGTCCTGCCGTTCTCCGATATTCTCTTTTGCGACCTGACCTTCTCCGGCATAGCCCTGCTTATCGTCAATGGGCTGACAAACCTCACGGCGGCGGTGCTCCTCTTTATGAAAAAGCGCGCCGGGGTCGTCCTCGGCGGTATATTCGGCATTACGCTCATGCTCTGGATATGTATTCAGTTCTACATGTTCCCGCCGAACTTCATGTCGACGATTTATTTTATCTTCGGATTTATACAGGCGGCGACCGGATATGCCGCGTGGATATTCTTAAAGCAGGAGACCTATACCGTAAATATATCCGACTACCCGGGGATCGGGCGCGACCCGCGCCGCCTCGTCGTTTTCTTCTCCCGCATGGGATATGTGCGCCGCGCGGCGTATGAGGAGGCGGACCGCACGGGCGCCGTCCTCTATGAGATAAAGGCAACCGAGAGAACGGAGGGTACCCTCGGCTTTCTCTGGTGCGGGAGGTTCGGCATGCACAGGTGGGATATGCCTATTGAGGACACAATCCCAGACCTTACGGAATATGAGCATGTGACGATATGCACCCCTGTATGGGTATTCTCGCTCTGTCCCCCTGTACGCGCGTTCTGCCGTGCGGCGGCAGGAAAAATCAAGACCCCCGACTACATAATCCTCCACCACACGCGCGGCGAGTACACGAATGTGAGCGGAGAGATGGACGCCCTCCTCGGAACTCACGGTACGGTAACAAGGAACATCCGCTGTCACACCGGGGTCTTCCGCAATGCGGCGAAAGAAAATCCGGAGCATGCAAAAGCAAAATAACGGCATGACAACAAAAGCGAAATAATCAAACGGATAAACGAAGATAAAACGAAAGGATAAAGCATGAACGACCTTATTAAAATCGAACATCTCACAAAGTCCTTCGGCGACATACACGCGGTGAACGACCTGTCGTTTCGCGTCAAGGAGGGTGAGCTCTTCGCCTTTCTCGGTGTGAACGGTGCGGGAAAATCCACGACGATAAACATAATCTGCGGTCAGCTCGAGAAGGACGGCGGCACTGTCGAGGTCTGCGGCTGTGACATGGACCGGGACCCCGACGGGGTAAAACGGAGTATCGGAGTCGTCTTTCAGTACTCCGCCCTTGACCGCGAGCTCACCGTCCGCGACAATCTTGAGAGCCGCGCGGCGCTCTACGGTTTGCACGGCGCGGAGGCGAAAGCGCGAATTTCCGAGCTCGCCCGTATGCTCGACTTTGAAAATCTTCTCACCCGCCCGCTCGGTAAGCTGTCCGGCGGACAGAGACGGAGAATAGACATAGCGCGTGCCCTCCTGCACAGACCGCGCCTGCTCATTCTCGACGAGCCGACAACCGGGCTCGACCCCCAGACGCGCGAGCTCCTCTGGCAGGTGCTCGACAGGCTGCGGCGGGAGGACGGGCTCACCGTCTTTCTCACCACCCACTATATGGAGGAGGCGGCGGACGCCGGATATGTCATAATACTCGACAGCGGGCGCATAGTCGCCGAGGGGACGCCGCTCGAACTCAAAAACAAGTACACCGGCGACTTTGTGACGATATACGGAATAACCGAGGAGAGCGTAAAGTCGCTCGGTCTCCCGTATGAGATGATACGCGACGCCGCGAGAATAGCCGTCCCGGACACGGCGGCGGCAACCGACCTTATAATCCGGCACCCGGAAATGTTCCGCGACTATGAAATAACGAAGGGCAAGATGGACGATGTCTTTCTCTCCGCGACCGGAAAGAAGCTCACCGGAGGTGATGAAAAATGACCGAGCTCATAGCACTCACAAAGCGCAATGTAAAGCTGTATTTCAAGGATAAGGGAAGATTTTTCTCCTCTCTCATCACCCCTATGATACTCCTTGTCCTCTATGCAACCTTCTTAAAGAAGGTCTACGACGACTCGTTCCGCTCGGCACTCGCCGCCGCGGGGGCTACCGTCTCCGACTCCGTTCTTAACGGCTGTGTCGGCGGGCAGCTCGTCTCGGCGCTCCTCGCCGTCAGCTGTGTGACCGTCGCGTTCTGCTCCTCTCTCGGTATGATACACGACAAGGTGACCGGCGCGCGCGCCGACCTCACCGTCACCCCGGTGAAGCCCGAAATACTCGGGCTCAGCTACTACATATCCACCCTCATATCCACCCTGATTGTAACCTATGCGGCGTGTGCCGTGTGCTTTGTCTACCTCGCCGCCGTCGGCTGGTATCTCTCTGTCGCCGATGTATTTCTCGTGCTCCTCGATGTGTTTCTCTTAACCATGTTCGGCACAGCCCTCGCCTCCTGCGTCAACTTCTTCCTGTCCACAGACGGGCAGGCTTCCGCCGTCGGAACGGTGGTGAGCGCGGGCTACGGCTTTATATGCGGAGCATATATGCCTATGTCGAACTTCCCTGTGGGGCTTCAGAAATTTCTCTCCCTCCTCCCCGGGACCTACGGCACAAGTCTTCTTCACAATCCCGCAATGCGCGGGGTGTTCGAGAAGATGAGCGACGATGGCTTCCCGCCCGAGGTCGTGGACGCGATACGCGACAGCGTCGACTGTAACATTCACTTCATGGCGGGCGAGGACGCCGTCAGCATGGGCGGAATGTATGCGATACTCGCAATTTCAACCGCAGTATTTATAGCCCTCTATGTCGCCCTGAACCTCCTTATGGCGAAAAAGAAAAGAAAGAAGTAAAGAAAAAAGTAAAAAGCGCAAAAGCGCCGGAACAGCAGGATTTTGTAAAGTCAAATTTACATTTATCCGCCGCTCCGGCGCTTTTTCTGTTTTCATATATGTAAATAATTATTTACAGTCGTGAGAGAATGAGAGCTTTATATAGTGCTCTGCCGTTTCTCCCGCCGGGAGAAGCGGAGTCTCAAAGTCCGGCATGTTCACCGCGTTCGGTATATACTGCGGCTCGAGCGCGATGCCGGAGCGATGCGGCGCGCCGTTTTCTGTTTCATTCTCCGCGCCGTTCCCCGTTTCGCCCTCCGATTTCTCCGAAAGGGCGGCACCCGTGTATAACTGAAGCCCCGGCATGTCGGTATATATGTCAAGCTTTATCCCGCTCTTGTTCCCCGTAAGCGTCGCCGCATGAGCGTCCCGGAGGACAAAGCAGCAGTCGTATATCCCGCCGCCACCTCTCTTTGGCGTCCTCGCCGCACGGAAATCGTATTCTCCGCCCGCGACCGGGGCGACAAACCCGAGCGGTATCAGCTCCCCGTCGACAGGAATATACCCGTCGGAGTATATCGCGAGCGGCTGTGTGCCGGCGCGCCCTGCCGCCCCGTTCAGATTGAAGTAGAAATGATGTGTCGGGGCAAAGACGGTGTCCTTGTCGGAGGTCGCGGTGTACTTTATCATAACGCTCCGCCCCGAGACCGAAAAGTCAATGTTCAGCCGCATGTTCCCGGGGTAGCCGTCCTCCCCGTCCGGGAGTATCGCTGATAGCCGCAGTGTGCCGTCATGCTCCTCCGCGTCATAAAACCTGTTGCTGAAACCGAAAAATCCGCCGTGCAGCTGATTTTCTCCCTCGTTCTTTGCGAGGGAGTATTTTTTATCCCCTATGGAAAACTCAGCCCCCGCTATCCGGTTTGCCACCCTGCCGACGGCGAGACAGACATATCCGCCCCTGTCGCGGTAGTCCTCCGGAGTATCGAAATTCATAACCGTCTCCACCCCATCGACAACGAGGCTCTGCACCGCGGCGCCGTAATCCAGCACCGACAGTTCTATTCCCTCCCCACAGAGGGTATATCTGCGTACCTCCCTGCCCGAGAGCGTCCCGAAAAGCGAAATTTCCATATAAAAATGCTCCTTATTTGCCCCGTATCTGTGCCCTGCCGCGCATGTGCGCCGCCCGGCGTCTCTCATTATACCATTTCCGTGGCACTCTTTCAAGTCCGTACCCCGCATTTTCTCTGCACATTGTCATGAATAAATATGCAGAACTACCGTCATATTAGTGAACTTTGTATTCACGACCCGTTCTGAATTGTTTAATTTCAC
>CALDMI010000300.1 GCA_937914815.1 uncultured Clostridia bacterium | reverse complement strand
TGCGGCTCTCTCGACATATACGGCATAATGAAGGCACTTCACGACAACGGATTTGAGGGCTATACCCGCCCCGACCACGGCCGCAACATCTGGGGCGAGGACGGGAAACCGGGGTACGGTCTCTATGACCGTGCGCTCGGCGCGACATACCTCTACGGGCTCTGGGAAGCTATTGACAAGACAGAGCGCGCCATAAAGAGCTGATATTCCGGCACGCCGGATTTTTGAAAACAGAAAGGATTTTTTGATATGGAGCTCCCTTTTAATATTGATCTTAACGGCAGAGTCGCCGTTGTAACAGGTGCGGGCGGAGTTCTCTGCTCCGGTTTTTCCCGCGCTCTCGCAAAATGCGGGGCTAAGGTCGCGCTCCTTGACCTCAACGGCGCGGCGGCGGAAAAGGTCGCGGAGGAGATCCGCGCCGAGGGCGGCACGGCTATTGCCGTCGCGGCAAACTGCCTCGACCGCCGGAGCCTCGAGGAGGCGAAGGCGACGGTCACAGAGAAGCTCGGCGCATGCGACATACTGATTAACGGTGCGGGCGGAAACAATCCGCGCGCGACGACCGCGGACGAGTATTTTGACCCCGCATCACTCACATCAGACAAGCAGAATTTCTTCAACCTCGACCCCGACGGGTTCCGTTTTGTCTTTGACCTCAATGTCGTTGCGGCATTCCTCACGACACAGGTATTCGCGCGCGAGATGGCAGAGTCTAAGAAGGGCGGAAGCATAATCAACATATCCTCGATGAATGCCTATCGCCCGCTGACAAAGATACCCGCCTACTCTGCAGCCAAGGCGGCGGTCTCGAACTTCACACAGTGGCTCGCCGTGCATTTTGCCGGCACGGGAATACGCGTCAACGCGCTCGCCCCCGGGTTCTTCGTCACAAATCAGAACCGCGCCCTCCTCTTCACTGAGGACGGAAAGCCCACGGCGCGTACGGAGAAGATACTCCGCGGCACTCCCATGGGTCGCTTTGGCGAGGCGGAGGAGCTGCTCGGCGGTCTGCTCTTCCTTGTCGACGACAAGGCATCCGGATTTATAACCGGAGTCGTGCTCCCGATTGACGGCGGATTCTCCGCTTACTCGGGCGTTTAATCTATCAAAAATAAAGTCAAGGCGCGCCATGTGGCGCGCCTTTTTGTGTGATTTTTATGTATCGAATAGCACCGGAGAAATGTCCGGGGGGCGATGCCGCGCCGGAGCTTTTCCGGCGCGGATAAAAGAAGTGTTTTACTCCTGCCCTTTCAGTGCCTCTACCATATCGATTTTCCGGTTCTTGCGAGCCACCATAAGGCTGACGAGGAGGGACATACCGACGGTCAGAAGAACTGTCAGAATATACGACCCGGCGCCTATCGACATTTTCATTTCATACTCCGACGCGAGAGTTTTCAGCATATACGAAAGCGTCAGCGCGCCGAGCGGTATTCCTATGATTATGCCGACTATCGAAAGGGCGAGGTTCTGCCCTGCAAGAAGTCTGCCAATCTTTTTATCCCGAAAACCGACAACTTTAAGCGTCGCCATCTCGCGATAGCGCTCTGTATAGCTCATCGCGCCGAGATTATAGAGAACGATTATACCGAGGAGGAGTGCACCGCCGACAAGCATATAAATCATGGTATCCATAATGGAGAGGAAGCCCTCGAAGGAGTCCATTATCATCTGCTTTGACTGGACGGACTTGATAACTCCGGACGCCGCGATGTCCCCTTTCTCCGTATCGGTATAACCCGAGTCAATCGTATAGGGGCTTTTCAGAGAGCCGGCATACTTCCCCGAGACGACGATATTCTCCGACACGCTCCGGAATATGCCGGCGACGCGGAGGGTGTATGTATCATCCGTGCCGAACGGGCTCACCGTTACGGTGTCCCCCGCGCGGAGCCCGAACTGCTCTGCAAGACGCATACAGATATACGCGCCGTCGTCGCCTATATCAATCTTTTTTGTGCTCTCATCCATTATACGGATTTTATCATGGGTGATGTTATAGATGTCAAGAGACACCGTCTTTCCCTCTATCTGCACGCTGACCGAGCCGCCGCAGTCTCCGTCATATTTCTCTATGACCTCCCGGCGCTCTTCATCCGTCACGCCCTCGGAGAGGAATATGCGCGAGGAATAATTCAGCCCGTTGTCATAGTACATATCGAGAAACGCATTCATGGTATCTTTCATACCGAATGCGGCGAGGATAAGGATAGTGCACCCCACTATTCCGACCATGCTCATCGCCGTGCGCGCCTTATGCCGGACTATATCGCGCATGTTCCATCTCGTCCCGAACGGGAGACGGTGAAATAACTTTGTGCGCTCTATAAGCATGGGCTTCATCTTCTTCGGAGTATAGGGACGGAGGGCGTCTGCAGCAGTGCCGGCGAGCATCTGTCTTGTCGAAAGGAAGCCTATAAGCGTCAGAAGAAGTATGATAAGCGCGACCGCGGCAATGCAGAAGCCGGGGAGCACGAGCCGCCACTCCGGCAGGTCCATGTAGGTCCCCATCATGCCGTTCGGGTTCATTATAAACCACGCAACTGCGTAGCCGACTCCCACGCCGAGCGCGGTGCCGACGACGGCGACAAAGAACGCAAATGAGGTGTAATGGCGGATTATGCGGCTGTCATGGAAGCCGAGCGCCTTCAAGGTTCCTATCTGCGTTTTCTCCTTAGCCGTCAGGCGGTGCATGGTGGTGACCATAGTTAGGAGCCCTATCAGGAGGAAGAGCGCGGGGAGTATACTTCCCATTGCCTTCCCCTCGTCTACCTCTCCCTCTGCCTGCGAATATGCGAGGTCCTCCTCCTTTGTAAGGATTACGGTAGTTTTTCCGAGAGCCCTGTTGACCTCCTCGGAGAAAGTGTCCTTATCAAGGTCGGAGATAACATTTATCTGCGGGTAATAGCCGGAGCCCACCGCGCTCTCATAGAGGGCGGGAGAGATACAGGCGAAGCCGTGGGTCTTGAAATCCGGCATAAGCTGGGTATTGTCGCGGACGCATATCATCTGCTCCGCGGCTTTTATAAGCCCGACTACATTACCCGATATTTCAATTCCGCGGTAGGTAAAAGCTATGCTGTCGCCGAGATTTATATCATTTTCCGCGGCGTAACGGTCGGAGAGCCATATTCCGTCCGGGCTCTCGCCGTCGTATGTATCACCGTCAATCAGTACGAAGGACGACACCGAAAAGTCTGTGGTCACGGCGAGGGCGACGCTGTCCCCTCCGCTGTCTTTTACATCGACATTGACCGAGAGGATGCGTGCGGCGGCGGTGACGCCGTCGATATTCTTTATTTTCCCGAGGTCGTCATCGGTATATCCGCTCTCGCTCACAAGCCGGTAATCGGCGAAATTGCAGTCATCGAAGAATGAGAACATATTGTGCTCTATGCTCGCCCACTCCATATTGAAGCCGAGAAACATCCCGACGCCGAGCATGACCATAAGAATCATTGAGATAAACTGCGCTTTATAGCTCCACGCCGTGCGAAGCATTTTTCTTATCAGCATATACCGAGCTCCTTTACCAGTCGATGTCGTCGGCGGACGCGGGGCTCTCCTGCTCCTCTACCGACATCACCTTGCCGTTCTTCACGCGGATGACGGTATCAGCCATTTTCGCGATGTTCTGGTTATGCGTGACTATCACTATCGTTTTTCCGTACTCGCGCGCCATTCTGAGCAGGAGCTTCAGAACGAGGACGCCGGTCGCGGAGTCGAGCGCGCCGGTCGGCTCATCGCAGAGGAGAATTTTCGGATTTTTCGCAAGAGCGCGGGCTATCGACACGCGCTGTTGCTCTCCTCCCGAGAGCTCTGACGGGAAGTTCTTCGCATGGTCGGCAAGACCGACCTCGGAGAGCATTTTTGTAGCCGAGAGCGGCTCTTTTGTTATCTCCTTTACAAGCGCGACATTCTCATGCACCGTAAGCGTCGGGATAAGGTTATAGAACTGGAATACAAATCCGACGGTCTCCGCGCGGTAATCCGCGAGCTCGTTATTCGAGAGGGTGGAAATATCCTTTCCGCACACTACTATCTTTCCCGATGTCGGGCTGTCGAGACCGCCGAGCAGGTTAAGAAGAGTGCTCTTCCCCGCGCCGGACGGACCGAGTATCACCACGAACTTCCCCTCGTCGAGCGAGAGGTCCACGCCGTCAAGCGCGCGGAGCTCGTGGTCGCCGCTCGTGTACACGCGGCTCACATTCTGAAATTCTACGATTGCCATTTTTTCCTCCGTTTGTATATGATATTTTTTTATAGCGTTTTTTAGCGGGCGTAAGAGTTAGCATGTGCTAACGCCATGCCCTTCAAAAAGGGAAATTGCTTTCCCCTTTTGTATTTTGTCTGTCAGTCGAGGTACTTTGCCGCCCCGCTCTCGAGGGCGCGCCATGTAGGGTACTCTGCCCCCTCTGCGTCATAGAAGCTCTTTATATCCCGGTTCAGGGCGCTCATTTCGTCTGTCGCGTTCATTGCATGGTCTGCGACAAGGATTTTGCCGAGCCCGGTCGCGCAGATGAGCCTGAAGAAGCGGAGGCAGGTCTTTCTGTACTTCTCACCCTCGAACTCACTGTCCTCCTTCGGGAGTATCTCGCGACCCGCGCCCTTTATCGCGCGGTAGCCCTCTATATTGGCATCTATTAGGCTGTTCAGATACGCGGTGTCGCGCTTTACGAGTTTCAGATTTCCGCCTGTCTTATAACAGGCGAACGCCGCGGGGAGGACAAATGCCGCATGGCAGATAAGATAATCGTCCATGCGCGGCTCATATGTGAGCTTATATTTTGTCCCGTCGAATATATCCCTTATTATATTTTCGCCCGACGGCGCGCCCGCGATGTCGCCTATTGTCATTTTCTTCATATCCGCGGACTCTACCCGCTCTCCCGTCCGCTCTCCCGCAGAGGAGGCGAAGGCGAACATCACGCGCTTTTCCGGGAGGGCGGCGGCGGTCTCGGCGGCGCGGACATTATTTCCGACGAAGATTATATTTTTCGTCCCGTTCTCACGGAGGGTCGGAATAACGCTCTCTATCTGCGTATATCTTATCACGACAAAAATCGCGTCGTACACGTCATCCGGCGAGAGCGCGCGGACAACCGGAATACGCGTGACGGAGGTGCCGATATGCAGCTTGTCCTTTATCCGTAAGCCGTTCTTCTCTATTTTATCCGCCCACTCGCCCCTCGCGAGCAGGTTTACATCCTTACCTGCGCGGTAAAGATTTCTTGCAAGGTTACAGCCGAGCACCCCGGCGCCGAATACCAGTATTCTCATAAACAACCTTTTCGGTTTTTCGGAGTTAGCATATGATAACTCATGGATTTTTGAAAATCTGCCCGGAGGCAGATTTTCACCATGTCATTATATCATACGCTCCCGGAGTTTGCAATAGCTAACTCGTGTTTTTTTGCAAAAAAATCGCGGAAAATATGATATTTTTCAGGCAAAGACTATATCAAGTATCATCATGAGCGTAAATCCGACGGCGAAGAGGACCGTCCCGGTCTCGGGGTAATCCTCCCCGTACATCTCAGGTATCAGTTCCCTGACGACGACATAGAGCATGGCTCCGGCGGCGAAGGCAAGAAGATACGGGAGGGCGGGAATGATTACCGACGAGAGAAGCAGGGTCAGCACCGCGGCGACCGGCTCGACAGCGCCGGAGAGGACGCCGCCGAGGAACGCGCGCCCCCTGCTCTTTCCCGAGGCGTGCAGCGGCATGGCGACTATAGCCCCCTCCGGAAAATTCTGTATCGCTATCCCGGCGGAGAGCGCGAGCGCGCCCGCCGCGCTTATCTCCCCTCCTCCGGCGAGGTAGCCCGCGTACACGGCTCCTACTGCCATTCCCTCCGGTATGTTATGGAGGGTGACGGCGAGGACGGTCATGAACGTATGTCCCATGCCGCGGCGGGCGCCGTCCTCCTCCGCCCGTTTATTTATAATCGGTATCAGGCGGTTAAGGAGCAGAAGAAAGGCAATCCCGGCGAGAAAGCCGGTGGCGGCGGGGACAAACGACCACATGCCCATCCACAGAGATTCCTCTACCGCGGGGATTATGAGGCTCCAGACCGATGCGGCGACCATGACCCCGGCGGCAAAGCCGACGAGCGCGTGCCCCACCCGCGCTCCCATTCCGCGGCGCATGAGAAACACCCACGCGGCGCCGAGGGAAGTCCCGAGAAAAGGTATCATTATACCGTAAAAGGTTTCCATTATAAGCTCCGTTTGCTTTTACTATCGGGGTGGCGGCGGGCTTTCTTTGCCTCGCCCGCGCATACCCCCCTTTATACATGATACACTTTTTCTCCGATTTTGCCATTCAGCCGGAGGACGCAAAAAATGCGCCGCGGCAATTGTCCCCCTGCCGTGGCGCCCGAGTATGAGATATTAACTTATTTTGTTATGTCAGCCTCTGCATTATCCTCTGCAGGTGCTTCGGTCTCTGCGGTCTCCTCAGAGACTGCGGGAGCCTCCGCGTCGTCATGCTTTCCGAGGTTTACAAGGACATTCGTGATTATGCCGAGAATGAGCGCGCAGGCAACCGATGTGATAGTGACCTTACCAAAGTTCAGTGCCATGCCGCCGACACCGGCGATAAGGATTACCGAGACAACGAAGAGGTTTCTGTTGTCGCCGAGGTCAACGGTCTGTATCATTTTAAGACCCGAGACTGCGATGAAGCCGTAGAGGGTGACGCAGACGCCGCCCATTACGCATGACGGGATAGTAGCAAGGAAGGTTACGAACGGGGCGAAGAAGGAGGCGACTATCGCCATTATCGCGGTGGTGAGGATCGTTACCACAGAGGCGTTTCCGGATATTGCGACGCAACCGACCGACTCACCGTATGTTGTATTCGGGCAGCCGCCGAAGAACGCGCCGACCATGGAGCCGACACCGTCGCCGAGGAGGGTACGGTCAAGTCCGGGATCCTCGAGAAGGTCCTTCTCTATTATGGAGGAGATATTCTTATGGTCTGCTATATGCTCTGCGAAGACGACGAGCGCGACGGGAACATACGCAACCGCTATTGTGCCTATATAGGAGCCTATACCGACCTCGGAGAGATTGCCGAAAGCCTTGAATGCCTCGACAAAGGTGAAGTCCGGGTACCACTGCATAGACGAAAACATACCGAAGTTGATAAGCTTCAGGGCGTCTATCGACGCGACATTTCCGATTACCGTGAAGATTGTAGCGACGAGGTAGCCGGCTACGATACCGACTATAAAGGGGATCATTTGGAGAGTCTTTGATATACGCTTACCGTATACCGAGCAGAGGACGGTCACAAAGAGGGTCACGAGACCGCATATGAGAGCGACATATTCGTTTGCAACCGGGGTGTTGTTTACAAGCACGCTGCCGCGGAAGAGGTCGCCTACCGCGTTCTTTGCAAGCGAGAGACCGATTATCGCGACGGTGGGTCCGATTACGACGGCGGGCATGAGCTTACCGACCCAGCCGGAGCCGAACTTCTTTACAAGGAGAGCTATGACAACATAGACGAGCCCGGCGAACACTGCGCCGATTATGAGTCCGAGGTAGCCAAGCGCGAGGGTCGCCGCGCCGGCAAACGCCGCCGCCATGGAGCCGAGGAAAGCAAAGGATGAGCCGAGGAACACAGGGCTCCTGAATTTTGTGAAGAGAAGATAGACTATGGTACCGACGCCGGCGCCGAAGAGCGCAGCGGACTGTGACATCCCGTGCCCTATTGCCGTCGGAACGGCTATCGTGGCGGCGAGGATGGCGAGGAGCTGCTGCAGGGCGAAGACAATGACCTTGTGAGGTGCGGGTCTGTCGCTTACATTGTAGATGAGTTTCATGTTTTTTCTCCTTTTTTGCTTTTTTCGGAAACCAAGCCATGTTGCCGGGCAAAAAAAAATCTTGCCTGTCGGCAAGACCTAACCCGCCCCCGCACCGTAAACTCCCCCGGCGCGCGGACTATCGCAAATCTTGTCGGCATCTCTGTACCGAACTTAAAGACCTGATTTTCACGGAGTATTATATCACGGGAAAATGCAAATGTAAATAGCTTTTCGGAAGTTTCGGCGATTTTTCCGTTTTTCACATAAAAAGCGGTTTGCGGGCTCCCCGGATTTGAGTATTTTTCACATCGCGGCACAAATAGGGATTTTTTTTCGCTTTATTCTTGAATTGTTAATTATTATGATGTATAATGTAATGGAAAATATTTTTTGGAAGGTATAATGTATGTTGAATTTTCTACTTGAAACCAGCTCAGGCAGCAGCACATCAACCAGCAGCTTTAACTGGATCTCGATAATCATGATAGTCGTCATGATTGCCGCGCTCTATTTTCTCATGATCCGCCCGCAGAAGAAACAGCAGAAGAAGGACGACGAGATGCGCTCCTCCCTCGCTGTCGGTGACGAGGTCACGACGATAGGCGGAATAATCGGCAAGGTTGTCTCTATAAAAGACGAGACCTTTGTTCTTGAGACGACTAAGGACCGCACGAAGATACGCTTCCTCAAGGGAGCCGTCCGCACCATTGATGTAAAGGCTGAGGACATCGCCGCAAGCGTCATGGAGCAGAAGGCAGAGGGCGCGGAGAACGCGGCAGAGAACGCAGAAGCCGCGACCGAGCCGAAAACCGAAGAGAAGGCAGACGAGAACAAGTAATTCTCCCACTTCCGGAATAAAAAAGCAAACCTCCGAATATGTCTTTTAACAGAGGGACTGTAGGTCCCCTGTCAGACAGACCGTTCGGAGGTTTCTTTATGAAGAAAAGGCACACCTCCTCCGTCTTCGCCACAGGGCGAGGCGGAGGGATAGTTATAGGAATAGCTCTGCAAGCCGTGCTTCTCATCGCGCTGTGCGCCGTCGGCGCGCTCATCGCGATAGGAGGCGGGGACCCCGCGCCGCGGGCGGGGGCATACTCGCTCGCCGCTTTTCTTATAACCGGGGCGCTGTCCGCCCTTATAATATCGGCGACGCGGCGGGAGGGCGGATTTATTTCCGCGTTTCTCTCTTCCCTCGTCTTTGTGATAATTCTCTTTACCGTCGGGATAATCGCGGGGGGTGGAAAGCTCTCCGGGGCGGTATTTGTAAATTATCTCTGCTATCTTCCGCTCTCTGCACTGTTCGCCTATCTCGGAGGACTCCGCCGCGGGAGGCGGCGCCGCTCATTCAGATAAGCGGGATATAAGGAGCGGGAGAGCCTCCTCAAAATTGACGCCGTAGAAGCGGGCGTTCTTATCCCTCGCGGTATGCCTCATTGCATCAAGGGTCACATCGGTGGCGAGCTCAAGCGCGCGCACCTCGCCGAGGGAGCGCATGACGCCGCCGAGGGTGACGGAGGCGAAGAGGTCGCCGGTGCCGTGATAGGATTTCGGGAGTTTCTCGTTCAGATAAAGGGTGTACTCCCCGCCCGCGCCGTCAAGGTGCATGAAGCCTATCTTATCGTCAGAGAAGCTGACGCCGCTTATCGTCGCGCTCTTTGCTCCGAGGGAAACGAGCCCCGCGAGAAGCTCCTTTATATATTTCTCGTCGTACTTTTCTCTGTACGGCATGCCGAGCATCAGCGCCGCCTCTGTCACATTCGGCACTACGAGGTCAGCCATGCGGCACATATCCGCCATGAGTGGCGGAAACTCCGCCGTAAAGCCGGGATAGAGGCTCCCGTTATCAGCCATTACGGGGTCTATAAGGACATATGCGCCCTTTTCTTTTTGCCGCCTTATGAGCTCCGAGACGAGGGCGACCTGCCTTTTTGAGCCGAGGTAGCCTGTATATACGGCGTCAAAGTCTATGCCGAGGCGGGAGAATACCTCCCCTATCGGCTCTATCTCATCTGTCAGATCCCGGAATGTGAACTCCGGGAACGCGGTATGGGTCGAGAGAACGGCGGTCGGGAGGACGGAGCACTCTACCCCCGCGGCGGAGATTACCGGGAGGGCGACGGTGAGCGAGCATTTTCCGACGCAGGAGATATCCTGCACTGTAAGTATTCTTTTCACTTTATTTTCCTTTTCTTTTTACTTATGTTTACCGTCAGGCGAGGAGATCTATATCCGCGCCGAGGGAACGGAGCTTTGAAACGAGGGAGGAATATCCGCGGGTGAGCATACCGTCATCGGATATGACGCTCTCCCCATCTGCCGCGAGGGCGGCAAGCAGACAAGCCGCGCCGGCGCGAAGGTCACATACCTTTGCCCCGGAGTTTTTTATTTCCGAGGGGTATATCACCGCGCCGTCACCGAAGCGGGCGGAGGCTATGCCGAACTTCGCAAGCTCGGAGAGGTAGCCGAAGCGCTCCGGAAACACGGTATCGGTTATTCTCCCGCCGGAATTTTTCGCGAGAAGGACCGCCGTCTGCGGCTGCATATCCGTGGGATATCCGGGGTACGGCGCCGTTGTGACCTCCGCATAATCAAGGCGGGAATGTGAAGTGACGGAGACGGCGGCGTCAGACGAGGAGACCGAAGCCCCCATTGACGAAAGAAGCGAGGTCAGCGCCGAGAGCTCCCGCGGGGGGACGCCACGGACACGGACGCGCCCGCCGGTGACAAGCCCGGCGATAATATATGTCCCCGCCTCTATCATATCGGGAATGACGCGGGCGGAGGTGCCGCGGAGGCGCCCGCCGCGGACGGTAAATGAATTTCCGGATATTTCTATATCCGCGCCGGCGGAGCGGAGGACAAGAAAGATTATATGCGGCTCTGTCGCCGGGTTCTCTATCCTGCTCTCCCCTTCTGTCGCGGCGGCGAGGAGCAACGCATTTACGGTTGCGCCAACCGATTTATTCGCGAAAGTGACTGTCGCGGGGTGGAGCCCCGCCGTGACGAGGGTATCTCCGTGCATCTCCGCGCCAAATGCGCGCGCCGCCGCGATATGCATATCTATCGGGCGGGCGGAAAAGTTACATCCACCGAAGTTCCCTATCGGGCACCTCCCGAAGCGCGGTATTGCAGAGCCTATCAGGTATGTAGAGGCGCGGAAGGAGGAAAGAAGCTCCGGCGGCGGGGCGGAATAGTGCAGGTCGCCGGTATCTATCCGACAGGTGTCTCCCTTGCGCTCTACGTCAGCGCCGAACACACCGAGAATTTCAAGGGCGACGCGCCCATCCCGTATCTCCGGGAGACCGCTGAGGTATGTCACGCCGGGGCATATGAGCGTCGCGAATATTACCGGGAGAGACGCGTTTTTCGACCCGCCGCACTCTATATCCCCGGAGAGCGGGCGACCGCCCCTTACAAAATATTTTTCCATAGGAACACACTCCGTACAAGGTATTGTACATTACAGCATATTCCCATGTGAAAAATTCAGTTCCCGACCGTCAGGTGTCGCGGTAATAGGCAACGGCGAGGTCGACGACGAGCCCGTAGCTCCGGACGCCGACGGTGCCGTTTATTTTAAGGTAGGTATCGTTCATCGCGCTCGAGACCTTATCAATGACAGTCCCGTCATACTTGCGCGCCCGCGCATAGTAAGCGCGCAGGTCATCCCTCGCAGCGGCGGAGAGCCCCGATGCGACCTCCGTATATGCGTCGCTGTCCGCGCGCGAGAGCGCGGATGAGACATACTGATACATTGTCATATACCCGCTGTAACGGACAAACGCATCCTCCGAGCCTATACAGACGAGGAAGGCGACGAAGTTTGCCTCATTCTCCCGCGCGAATCCGCGCTGATGTGCGAACTCATGCGCGACTGTGAACGGCAGGCTGAAATCCGGGTAGGTCATATTGAGGTTCGACTCTCCGGTGAAGTAGGAGTATATCCCGAGGGTGCCGCAGGCGGTCATTATCTCGCCGGAGAGCACGGGCTTGAAGCGGCTGTCAAAGGTATTTATCGCGGGGTAGGCTTCTGCGGCGGTGCGGTATGCACTGCATATGATCTCCGACAGCTCGGAGTTTGTATGCGGGGTCTGCGCTTCCCCGTCCCGGTACTCTATCTCCCCGGCACATTCGTTTATGTTGTCGCGGATAACGGTCAGGGTGTCGCGCAGCTCATCTGCACTCACATCCTTTTCCGAAAATCCGAGCTTCTCATCAAGGGTCGGCGTGCCGAATGAGAGACCGAGCGTCAGAACAAATGACGAATACAGGAGCGACACGGTGGCGAGCACGACGGCGAGGAGGCGGAGTGTCCGCCCACGCTCATGCGATGCGCGCACGAACGCAATGACAAGGAGAACCGCCCCCGGAAGCAGAAGATAAAGCAGCAGCTCCGCAAGTGAGAACGGGAGAAGCGAGGTTATCTTGGCGAGAATCAGGCGGACGGACTGTCCGACGCGGATATTCAGAAAATCAGCCGCAGACGGGCTTATCCCGGAGATAATATGAAGCAGAGTGCAGATCACAAGAATAACAAAGCAGATAACGGAGTATGTCGGGATGTACTTTTTAATAAATTCCCGTAACTTTGTCATAATACCTCCGTTTTTTAATTTCGGGCTGTCACTGTCGGCGCTTTTTTCAAAGTGAGACTAAAATGACAGTGACAGCCCGTATATTTATATGGTGTGATTAAAGGGACGCGTACTTTCTCGTCATGGGTCCGAGGAGGATGACGCACATCACCGCGGCGAGCGCGGCAAAGAGAGCCATCATCACTATCGCTGCGACAAGCGGCGATACGGCGAGCGAGATTGCCGCGGCGCCGATGAGCGCGACGGTGGTAAAGAGCATGCCCGGCAGGATGGTCAGGGTGACCGATGCGGACTGCTTTATCACCTGCGTTTCGTTTGTGAAGTCGAACTTCGGGAGAAGTATGTTCATTACCGAGCCGAGGGCGGCGAAGGTCACCGTCGCGAATATCAGGGTAAGAAGCCCGGTTATCCAGTATATGACGCCCGCGCCGGAGGCTATCATAATGAGAACATATGAGACAAGAAGCGGCGGG
>CALDMI010000299.1 GCA_937914815.1 uncultured Clostridia bacterium | reverse complement strand
GAAAAGATACCTACCACCTTATAAAGTTTAAGCGCTCGAACCAGTCCACCTGCGTAAATCAGCGCCCGATAGTCAATGAAAAGGACAGAGTGTACACGGGTCAGGTAATTGCCGACGGTCCCGCAACCTCGAACGGAGAGATCTCCCTCGGAAAGAACGCCCTTATAGGCTTCATGACGTGGGAGGGCTACAACTACGAGGACGCGGTTCTCCTTAACGAGAAGCTTGTCCGCGACGATACCTACACCTCGATTCACATCGAGGAGTACACGATAGAGGCGAGAGACACGAAGCTCGGCGCACAGGAGATTACCCGCGAGGTACCGAATGTCGGCGAGGACGCGCTGAAGGACCTCGACCAGGACGGTATCATAAGAATAGGCACCGAGGTGCGCGCCGGCGATATACTTGTAGGTAAGGTAACGCCGAAGGGCGAGACCGAGCTTACCCCGGAGGAGAGACTTCTCCGCGCAATCTTCGGCGAGAAGGCGCGCGAGGTCAAGGATTCCTCGCTTCGTATGCGCCACGGCGAGTACGGTATAGTCGTCGACGTCAAGGTCTATGACCGCTCGAACTCCGACGACCTCGCCCCCGGCGTAAACAAGGTTGTCCACGTCTATATAGCACAGAAGAGAAAGATCTCCGTCGGAGACAAGATGGCAGGCCGCCACGGTAACAAGGGCGTTGTTTCAAGAATTCTTCCGCCCGAGGATATGCCTTTCCTTGCCGACGGTACTCCGCTTGATATAGTCCTTAACCCCCTGGGCGTTCCTTCCCGAATGAATATAGGACAGGTGCTTGAGGTTCACCTCGGTATCGCCTGCAAGATTCTCGGCATGAAGATAATGACCCCCGTTTTCGACGGCGCAAAGGAGACCGATATACTTGAGCTCCTGAGCCAGGCGCATTACACGCGCGACATCCGCCCGGATGAGTCGGTGCGCGGTAAGGCTGTCTTCATGGAGGTCGTTCGCGAGGACGGAAAGCATGACCTTCAGCGTGTCGACCAGTCGGTCGTCGACGATGATGAGAAGCTCCGCTCTCTCATGAGCCGCGAGAGCCTCAAGGTCATAGACGGCAAGGTAACCCTTTACGACGGACGCACGGGTGATCCCTTCGATAACCCCGTCACCGTCGGTATCATGTACTATCTGAAGCTCCACCACCTCGTAGACGATAAGATTCACGCCCGCTCGATAGGACCGTACTCTCTCGTCACACAGCAGCCCCTCGGCGGTAAGGCACAGTTCGGAGGACAGCGTTTCGGAGAGATGGAGGTCTGGGCACTTGAGGCTTACGGCGCCGCGTATACTCTTCAGGAGATACTCACCGTCAAGTCGGACGATGTGACCGGGCGTACAAAGACCTACGAGGCTATCGTCAAGGGTCAGAATATCCCGACTCCCGGAGTTCCCGAGTCGTTCAGGGTTCTTGTCAAGGAGCTTCAGGCTCTCTGCCTTGATATCCGCGTGCTCGATAAGGACGGAAACGAGGTTGAGCTCTCCGAGCTTAACGATGACGATACTCCCGCTTATGCAAATCTCGACGATGTAGACCGCGCGGCGGATGCAAACGCGGCACAGCCGCAGGACGCCCCCGCAGATGACGGTGCGGCGGACGAAGAGCCCGGAGACGACGAGTATTCCGACGATGACGCGGACGGAGAGGACGATGAGTACTCCGACGACACCGACCTTGAATATTCGGATGACGCCGGCTACGACGATAACGCGGACGAGGAATAATTTTATAGAAAAGGGGAGGCTCCCCTCCCTCACACGGGGGGGAGCGCACTGAAAAATATATGGATAAGAATTCTTTTGATTCAATAAGAATAGGGCTCGCCTCTCCCGATATGATCCGTTCGTGGTCGCACGGCGAGGTAACAAAGGCGGAGACCATCAACTACCGTACCCTGAAGGCGGAGCGCGACGGTCTGTTCTGCGAGCGTATCTTTGGACCTACGAAGGACTGGGAGTGCCTCTGCGGTAAGTATAAGCGCGTCCGCTTCAAGGGCAAGGTCTGCGAGAAGTGCGGCGTCGAGGTAACGACAAAGAAGGTGCGCCGCGAGAGAATGGGACATATCGAGCTCGCCGCCCCCGTGTCGCATATCTGGTATTTCCGCACCATTCCGTCGAGAATGGGCGCGATACTTGACATGTCGCCCCGCTATCTTGAGCGCGTGCTGTATTTCGCAAGATATATAGTTATAGATCCCGGAAACACTCCGCTTGAGAAGAAGCAGCTCCTCACCGATACCGAGTACAACAGCGCGAGGGAGAAGTACGAGGACGACTTCAAGGCAGGCATGGGAGCCGAGGCTATACGCGAGCTCCTTAAGGAAATAGATGTAGATAAGCTCTCAAAGGAGCTGCGCGAGAAGCTCGCAGAGTCCACCGGAGCAAAGAAAGCAAAGATAATAAAGAGACTCGAGGTTGTCGAGGCGTTCAGAAAGTCCGGAAACCGTCCGGAGTGGATGATACTTGATACCATTCCCGTTCTTCCCCCGGACATCCGTCCTATGGTACAGCTTGACGGCGGAAGATTTGCGGCATCCGATATAAACGAGCTTTACAGAAGAGTCATAAACAGAAACAACCGTCTGAAGCACTTCCTTGAGATGAACGCTCCGGATATAATCATCCGTAACGAGAAGAGAATG
>CALDMI010000298.1 GCA_937914815.1 uncultured Clostridia bacterium | reverse complement strand
ATGTTTTTGCAATCCGCAGCACCGGAGCACATCTCTGCGTCCGTCGCGGTCGGGTGCGGGTCCTCACGGAGCCTGTCTGCCGTGTACGGGACGCCGTCACCGCTGAAAATAACGGTATCGACAACCTCCGGGTAGTCTGCCAAAGGGTCTATATGCTTTTTACACTTTTCAAGCTTGAAAAACAGTGCCCCGGGCTCCTCTGTATTTGCGAGCTGCCCGACTGCGAAGTCGAATGCCTCCGTATAGTTCTCAAAGAAGAACACACGCTTCCCGCAGCCGATATTCTCCGGCATGGTCAGATAATAAATCTCATCTCGGTTCAGAGTGCGGATTGACAGCAACGTGTTTTTATCATGCGCTATCTGCTTTTCAAGCTCACGCTCCAGCCGGCGAAATCGCCGCTCCGGTCTTTCCGCCACGAGCCTTTGAATCTCAAGATACCCGGCGTGCTTCTTTTCAATCGGGCAGAACGAATCGAAAATGATCTTTGCCATCTCGTATTCGTCAAAGCAGCGGCGCAGCTCCATGCATTTTCTTACAAGCGGCTCACAGTGGATATAGCTGCAAATGTCGAACATTTTCACCCTCCTTTGTCACGGACCGGTGGCACATATTGATCCCGGATTACCTGACAAGAATCAATATAACCGCCGTAATGGCATTTATCACCACCTCGGCGATATGTCCCCATGCGAACCCCTCCTCATAATCACAAAATCCGAGAATTGCAAAGACGATATGCGCTATCGTCTCGCACGCCGCAACGCAACCGAATATCGCCTTGTAACCCGCACCGATACATACCATTAGGGCGATATTCGCAGCCATTACGACCGGGAGCAGAAACAGGAGTGGACCGTATACGGTCTCCGTCACCATAGAGTCCTCCAAAAGATATGCTATACCTATCATCAGACCGTTTATTATAATTCCGGCGACGATGCCGACAATCCATTGCAGCGTCGACCACGGCAGGAAGGTTATCAGCAGATATATAGCAATTCCCACAATGCCGGATATCACAAGCGGCAGACATGAGCCGCTCCTTTTGGATGGGGGAGTCTGCTGAACGGTATCTTTTGGCGGCGGGCTCACCTGTGGCTCCTGCACGGTCGGTTCTCCGGAGCCCTGCAGTGTGACTTTTTTTATTTCCACTCCGCACTCGCCCGGTAATCTCTCGCCATTCAGCTTCATCCTTTTCGGCATGAAGTCAGCCTCTGACAACTCCGGTTTTGTCTTTTGCGGAGTCGCCCTTCCTCTCTTTGTCACCGATACGGCGGAGGACTCCCCGGCGTCGGTCGCCGCGCCGTAATGCTCCGGGTCGGCGGCGTGTGTCATTATCCGTAACAGCTCCTGATAGGATTTTTCACTTACAATATCCCGCACAAGGTCATACCTTTTCCCGAGGAGGGAGAGAGCGGCGTCTGCCGGCAAATTCATAAATGTATCGACTATCAGAAGCTGCCCGTCGAGCCGGAAGAAAAGCTCTGCCTTTCTTCTTGCCGAATAATCGCTCCCTATTCTCTCGGACAGTCCGCTGTAAAATCCGAACGCATCCGGAACCGTTCCGGCATTTCTCCACCTCCGGTATTCGGCTGTCAATGCGTCCTGAAAGCTCACCGCCATAATCAACCTCCCGTTCTGTACCGTCTCTGACTTATATTACTCTTCAGAACTACAGACAGCGTGACATCATCGCCGAGACCGATATCCGCGCCGAGCCGCGTGACGAAGTCGCAAAGCTCCGTCTCTTTCCTCTGCAATATTTTTTCTATCGCGGGGACAGCCAGAGACCTTTCAAAATTTTCAAGGCTCTGATACGGATTTATCACCCCATCGGTGCACAGGAGGGCGCCGTCGTAATAATTTGCGTCAAAGACCTCTGCATTAAGGTGAGCCCCCGCGTTCTCCTGACACATTGAATATGTAAGATTTGCGACCTGCTCGTCATCCGGCTCATCGAAAGCCGGAATCAACCGCCCCTTGCGGAGGAGGAAGCATCCGCCGTCTCCTATCGAGACGCAGACAAGCTTATTCCCGTAGATCATCGCCGCGGAGAGCGTCGTCCCGTACGCTTTCATCGGGTCCTGTCGCAGGGTGAATCTCTCGTCATCGGTGAGCTCTCTTGTTTCGCTCCTCCTTATGGGGCGGGAGGAGAGATCCCGCTCTACCATGGCGTTCCACTCGCAGAGGAGCTGCAGCCTTATCTGCTCCGTAATCTCCTCTCTGCTGTGTCGCAGAAATGTCCGGTGATCCACATTCCGAAGAATGTTGACAGCGGCGGAGGAGGCGAACCTCGCCCCCCTCTCGGAGCGGATATAAACCGCGCCGCCGTGTCCGTCGCAGGAGGTCACTATCGTCCGCTCCTCATCATGGTAGGATGCGGAGAAATCCTGACACGCCCCTCCTCTTTTTATATGATTTCCGCCGACGGAGGTCTTTGTAAAATATATCGTATTACTTCCCGAACCGCTCATAAAATTCACTCTCGCAAATCAACGCCTCGCCGTAGCCGCCGGACGGCGGCGATATAATCCCCCGCTCTGTAAGGTTCCTCATGAGTTCCGTTGCCATGCCGTAGCCTATACCGAGCCTCCGCTGCAAAAGGCTCGTCGAGGCGCCGCCGGTCATAACCGATACTGCGGCGGCGCGGCGCAGGAGCTCATCCGGCGACATGCCCGCACCCGTGTATGAATTATCGCCGGGAAAAACAAGAATACATATCTCCCTGTCCTCCGTCACTGTCACATCAACTGCCCGCTCTCTGAGCTCGCGGCGCAGGCTGTCGCAGAGCTCAAAATACACCTCCGGATCGAAGTTCTCCGGCAGTTCTGCGCTGTATTTCAGGCATCCGAGGGATGATCGCACATCATGCGAAAGCCCTGTTATTCCATGCTCCGACAGCAGCCTCTCAATTGCACCGGATATATCCCGTGTATCATTTTCCATATTCTTTCACCACTCCCATTCATCGATTTCGCTGAGCGCTGTCTGTATCTCCTGATGAACCGCCTCATTTGTTGACGGGACCTCGCCGGAATGTACAGGCGCGGAGGATGACTTCACCTTTGAGGCGGTCATTACGACTATCTTGATTATCCTCTCAAGGAGCCTGCTGTCGTAGCACTCGATAACATCGCCGTTCCCGTCGACAAACTCATGCAGACACGCAAGCGTCCTCTGGTCACTCAGCTCAATGGCTATACCGTACCTCAACGCCACGCGGAACCACGGCACTCTTTTCAGCCGCGCCATCTGGTCTGCGCTCTTCTGCGTGGGGTGTCCGTCCGTCAGGAGGAGTATAATCGGCGCGACCCCTCCGAAGTCCGGCATTATTCCGCCCTGCTTTTCCTTGCATAAAAGCGGCTCGAGCGTCTCGTAGGCGAGGTGGAGATTGCTCCATCCTCCCGCCCATATGTCCTTGAACCTGAACTCGTCCACCCGCTTTTCCTTGTCACCGTTAAGCAGTCTCGCCTCGGTCGAAAAGGTGATAACCGTCAGGTAGAAATCCACATTGCTGCTCTCTCCCGAGAGCTCTGTAAGATATTTCTGTATATCCCGTATCGCGCGGTTTACCTGACCTATACGCTCCCCTCTCATGCTGGTCGAGGTGTCGACTATCATAATCACATTCAACTTCTGCTTTGCTATACGGTCGGTCATATCCGCTCCTTACCACTCCACATCCGGGATAGCCTCAAGTCTGCCGGCTATCTCCGCCTTTGCGAGAGCGTTATTATCCGCCGCAGCGCCGGAGCGCACGGAGGACGAGCTCGACTTTACCTTTGACGCGGTGACGGCGATGACCCGTATGACCTTACGCAATGCCTCCGCTGTATAGACCCTGAGCACCGTCTCCGGATTTCCGGTGAATTTGCACAGGACATCCATTGCCTCGTCCGTGTCGATACCTATCGCGAGGGCATATTTCAGAGCTACCCTGAACCACCCTTTCTTTTTCAGCGCGTTCAGATGCTCCTCCCAGTCATAGCTTGTCGGCAGTCCGTCGGTCATAAGAATTATAATAGGCGCCACGCCGCCGATCTCCGGCATCTGTCCTCCGTTTGACCTCTTGCATAAGAATTTCGACAGCTCGTCATATGCCCGGGACAGATCGGTCCCGCCGTCCGATGAAACATCTTTCCACCGGAAGTCCGACACCGTCTTCGGCTCCGGGTATACCCATTTTACGGAGTCGCTGAAAGTCATAGCCGAAATTCTGATATCGGCGTCGACCGTGTCCTCCTGTATCTCCGGCATGATAGCCATCACATCCCGGATAGCGTTATTCACAGCCCCGAGCTTTTCGCCCTCCATTGAGCCGGAATTATCGATTACAAACAGCAGATTGAGCTCCTGCTTTACTATTCCCTCGCCGAGCTTTCTGTCCTCCATTTTCTCCTCCTCTTATTTTATAATCGCTGTTCTGTTATTCTGAAATTTCAATTCAAGGTCCCGCACCACAGGAACGACGCCGCCGTCCGGAACCGTCCTCTCCGCCCCTGCCGCGTCACGGACAACAATATCTCCGACGCCGGTAAAGCGGATACCCCAGAGCGACGGTCTCGCCGGGTTCGCAACCACTCTGCCGACCACCTTGTTGTATTCCGGGGAATATTTATCAATATGCGCCTCGGTTATTTCCTTTCCGAGTTCCAGCACGATGCGCTTTCTGTCTATCGAAAGTATGCATACTTCCTTTGTCGG
>CALDMI010000297.1 GCA_937914815.1 uncultured Clostridia bacterium | reverse complement strand
AACTCCACCTCGCAAAAACTTCTTTTACGCTCAGACCAAAACACGGACGCGCCGTGCGCCTCATTACGATATACAATATTCGGTTATCTTCACTAATATTATACTCAAAAATCATATTGATGTCAAGAATATTGCACAAAAAATTCCCGATATATAGAAAAAGCCTGCCGAAAGCCATGATTTCACATACCGTGAACCGACCTTCGACAGGCTTATATAATTTTTTAACTGCTTTGATTTTCTTTCGTCAGACTATCTTTGCGTATGTCAGGAGCTTTTCGACGGTGGCGTCGTAATACACCTGATTTTCAAGATAATCCTCGCCGTAATACTCTATCATCTCGTTGCGGAGCTTATCAATAGCCTCCTTGTACGCCTCGTCAGAGGTGTAATTGTCTCTGTCATAGCCGTAATAGCTTATATAATACTCAAGCATATCGTCGACAAGAGCATTATACTTTTCCGTGTAAGCGTCGCCCGTCGGGATTGTGCCCTCGCGCTTTGCAATCGAGTAAAGTATCAGCTTTTCGGTGACGGCGCGCTCTGCCTTCTCGCGCAGGAACTTTTCATAGGTTGTCTCGCTGTCTATCGAATAGTACGCCACAATAAACTTTTCAAACGTGCCGTAGGTCGACTGTGCAGACGAGGAGCCGTTGTAATAATTCTGCGCCTCGGTTATATACCCGTCGTACGCCGTGCGCACCTCGCTCTCCGGGAGCTTTTTCACCTTTGCGCACTCTATATAGTGCGTCCACATTGCATCCTCGATAAGGCTCTTGCGGTTGTCCTCGTAGGTTTTCATGAGGTCTGCGCGCACCTTTTCGCGGTACTTATCGGCGAGGGTCTCGCCCTCGTATTCCGAGAGTTCCTCTGCCTTTACTCCGAGGGTGTCGGTCACAAATTCGTCGTTCCACTCCTTGGCGTTGTAGATTATCGCCTCGGTGACGTAGACGTCGAACTTTACGGTCTTCTGTCTGAAGGACTCGTCGCTGTAATTATAGGGGAAATAGGTCTCGACCGTCGTATGCGTGTCCTCGTCCGGCTTCGCCGTGAAGAGCACCTTTATGCGGTAGAAGATAGCGTCTCCCTTGTCGGGGATTTTTGATATTACGTTCCCCTCGTGGGTCTCGCCTATCGTCGCGCCCTTTATGTGCTCGATAAGCTCCTTGCCGTAGGTCTTTTCGTTGCCGGGATTGTTAAGGTCAATCTTTCTGAGCGTCGCGCTCTCGTTCTTCCCGTCCGGGTATATGCCGACATAGGAGACGTAGACGATGTCCCCCTCCTCGACCTGTCCCTCCGTGCGCTTTGTGAACATCTGGGTGTTGTTCGGTATAACGCCGAGCAGCCCGCTCTCAAAGCCGCGGACAAAGCTGCCGGAGCCTATCTCAAGGGTGTCCGCCGAGGTCTTTGTCATATTCGACGTGTTGTTCAGGTCTATCTCGACGCCGTTCTCGTCCACCGTGTAGCCGCGGTAATAGATATAGGCGATATCACCGAGGGTCAGTGGGCGCCCCTTTACCGTGTTACCGCCGAACTGCGGGTCTGTGTCCTTATACTTTACAATGAGCTTGTATATCTCGCTGTCAACGTCGGCGTCTGTCACCTCGTCTATCACCGGGTGCGCCGTGTAATTTTTGTAATCCTCCTCGGATATCGTCACATATCTGTCGAGGTTTTCGTCAAGGTAGGAAAATCCCGCCCCGGAGCAGCCGACGAGCGAAAGCACGAGCCCCGCCGCAAGAGCGATAAGAGCGAGTGCACAAAAGATTTTCTTCCCTGCCCCGCGCCGCCTGTTTTCAGTGCAAATCAAGTCATTGTCCTCCTGTTTTCCGCCCGGAAACCCCCGGGGCGTGTATTATTTCTGCCGTTTTGTATCTCTTTTCCCGTGTTGCCACCGCCCGGTTCCGTTTTTCCGTCCTATCAGGGCTTTTTCAGAAAAGAGTCCGCGAAAGATGTGGCGAGCGCGTCGCACCTCTCGTTATAGTCGTGCCCGTCGTGTCCCTTTACCCATACAAAGGTGACCTCCTGCTCCGAAAGGAGGGCGAGCAGCTCCTCCCAGAGGTCGATATTCTTGACCTCCCCGCCGGAGTTGCGCCAGCCCTTTGCCCGCCACGCATAGACCCACCTCTCATTTACCGCGTCAACAAGATAGCGCGAGTCTGAATAGAGGGTCACGCGGCACCGCTCACGCAGAGCGGCGAGCGCGCGTATCGCGGCGGTGAGCTCCATGCGGTTGTTCGTCGTCTCCGGCTCTCCGCCGGACATCTCGCGCTCGAATTTCCCGTATACAAGTATAGCTCCCCAGCCGCCGCGCCCGGGGTTACCGCGACAGGCGCCGTCGGTATATATCTGTACTTCTTTCATAATCCACCCGAAGTCGTTTATTCTGCCGTCCGCCGCGCCACGCGACGCGAACACTACATATATAATATATAGACGGCGCCACTGTTAAAAATCGCGGGGCTGCCGGATTTTGTGTCAGCCCCGCAAAATATGTCGAAAACCTACGGTTTTATGCTTCCTTTATGGTGTAGGTGACGTTCTTGTAGGTCACCTTTCCGTCGGTCTCTGTACGGTCAAGAATCTTGTCAAAGAGGATGTCTGCCTGATAGGCGTTTCTGATATTCGTCTCGCCGTAGGCGGGGATTATCTGATAGCCGTAGTAGGAAACACCGTTAACGTAATCCTTGTAGTCGTAAAGATTGTCTATATCGGTATCCTCATCTATTTCCTGATGAAGAATGTGCTCTGCAAGAGCCTTCTTGTCCTTCGTATACTCCTTGAACTGCTCATCGGTTACACGGAGCTCATAGGCGTCTGCCATGAGGTAGAGGAGGAGGAGCGGCTCGACCTTCTCGCGCGCGTCGGCTCTGAGCTTCTCTTCAGCCTCAGCCACGGTCTTTGTGCTCGTGGCAGCTATAAGGTAGGCGTCAAACGACCCGCCGTAGTGCTTGTAGTTTGACTCGGTCGTAGTGCTCGAGGAGGACGAGGAAGAAGAGGACGATGTGTAGTTACCGGTCCAGAATGTGTACTTCTCCTGCTCATAGAGCGCATCATAGCACTCTTCAACAAGTGCCTCGGGATAGGAGGTAACCTTGAGGTTCTCCTTTGCGAGCTTCCATACAGCGGCGGAGAGGTTATCCTTTATCTCGTCGTTGTACTCCTTCTCAAGGGTTTCGTAAGCGTACTTTCTGTACTCTTCCTTTATTGTGTCCGCGCCCGCGAGATCAACGATCTCCTTTATGGCGTCGGTGAGCTTCTTCTCTGCCTCGTCGCGTGCCTTCTCCTTCTCTTCCTTCTCGGAGGAGGTAGCGTCGGTCACTGCCTTGTCGGCATTGGAGTAAGCGGTGAAGAGGTCGGGGAGCGCGTCAACAAGCTCGGCAATCGTCTTGCCCTCGCCGTTCTTCAGGTCATCCTTATGGAAGATGTCAAGAAGGTCGCTCTTTATTCCGCTGCCTATCGCGTATCTGATTATGGACTCTACGCTGTCGTCAACCGCGTATCTGTAAACCGGGAAGATGTGGTAGGTGAGCTCTACATCCTTGAGCTCGACCGTTCCGTTCTTCAGTCCGTATGCGTCCGCAAATTCCTTTGTGGAGGTGTAGGTCGTGTCCTTTACGAGTATCTCGATAAGCTCCTTCGGCTCCTTGACGGTGGTAACGTCGTTACCGTCCTCGTCCTGTGTTGTCTCGGTGACAAAGGGAGCAGTCACCCTGAAGTTCGCCTTGACGCTCGAATACGACTTCTTGTTGTAGACGCCGTTCTCCTCGTCGTCCTCGCCGACGCTGAAGGTGTCGAGCGTGGTATCAAGCTTCTTGCCTATAAAGTTCTTCGTAAACTCGTCAGACTCGGAAACAACATACATAGCGTATGTGAGTGTATCGTTTCTCGTGGTCTTCTCGGGGGTCTCGCTCGTGTAGTAGGTCTCCTTACCGCTGAGGGTTATCTTATCGCCGACGGCAAGCTCCTCGTCCTCCTTCTTATCGGAGGATGTGATGCTTATACCGGTGTAGGTGACCTCGCCGCGCTTACCCTCTTCTGTCCCCTCGTCGTAAACGAAGGTCGCGGGCGCGCTCTTTGTGGTCTTACCGACGAACACGGATGTGAAATCCGACTCGGATATTGTATATTCCTTGCTCTTTATCTCGCTCGAGCTCGTGGGGCGGCGCATCTCGGTAGAGGAAACCTTACCGGAGACGAAAATTATATCGCCGGCCTTTATTACCTGATCGTCCTCTTTAGACTCGGTGTCGGTGGTGTAGACCTTATCCTTGAGGTCCATACCCTTGAGAGCCTCGGCAATCTTCTTTGCGAGGTCGTCGTTGTCAACCTTATTGACAGTGACCTTCACCGCGTTCTTCTCAACCATGTTCTTGGTCTCGAAGGTGTAGAGAACGCCGTCAACCTCTGCGGTTATATAGTAGGCGTAATAGACTATGTCGTTTGCACCGACCTCGCCGGAATAGAGCTTGTCACCCTTTGCGGCGGCGGTGTATATCTTATCCATGTAGTACGCCGTGACCTTGTCGGCTCTCTTCGTCTCGTCGGTCGTGAAATCTCCGTCCGAGATAACGAGGCTCTTCAGCCCCTCGAGGAACGCCGCCTTATCGAAAGACGCATACTTTGTCACATCGTCCTCATAGATTTTGTACCCGCAGCTCACAAGCGTCAGTGTCAGAGCCGCGACAACAAGAATTAGCGCTATGATTTTCTTCATGATCTGTTTCCTTTACCTTAAGATAATGTATAAAAATTTACGCTGTAAAATGTACACGGATAAGTATAGCATACTTTCCGGAAAAATGCAAATACTTTTTTATTTATTTAATAAATATTTTGTAAATAAGCTCGGGGCGCACTCCGATTGCCGGAAATGCCATGCCGCCGGAGGGCTCCCCGGGGGCACGCAGTGCCCCGGATTTTTTCGTTCTTCCCGAAATATGCCGTGCCCTATCCTATATCCGGCAATTCGGAGTCAATAACCTTTCCGTTCAGAAGATTCACAAATCCCTGCGCCACCTTCTTGAAAGCGAAGGACGAGACGCAGAAATCCGAAACCTTTGCAGTAACGGCGTTTCCGCTCATGTCCTCCTGATAGAGGGTTACCATGACCTTTCTGTCGCTTATCCGTCTGAACTCGTAGGAGTACTTGAAGGCGGTCGAGCCGCCGAGGCGGAAGCTCAGCTTCATGAGCACCGGCGAGTCCGCGGCGGCAGCCTGCTCATCCTCGCTCACCGTCCCGCTGTAGGTGATGAAGTATATGGTCTCTATCACTTCCTTGAAGTAGGAGTCTCCGGCGAGCTCGCCGTCAAGCCTGTACTCGCTCCCCCCTCCGAGGGTGTGATTATAGAGATTTGCAAGGGTGTTCGCCCCGCGCGAGCCCGTAGGGTCAAGGGATCCGGCGGAGGAGCCGAAATAATCCGAGAACTCCGTCCTCATGCAGTCGCCTACCTGATAGAGGTACGCCATCGGCGCGTCCCCGTCGTCCGTGTGGTTCAGCGTGAATATATATTTTCCGTATACATCGGTCATACCGAATGTGAGCTCAAGCCCGGTTATATTCTTTATATCGGTCGCCATCATTGTCCGGCGCGCCCAGAGGTCGACAAAGCTGTATTCAAGATAGGAGAATTTATCCCCGTCCACCTTTACTATGACATCGTACATATCCGACGCCACATATCTTGTTCCGTCTGTCTGCACATCGCTGACATAGAGCATGAACGAAAGCTCCGAGAGGTGGTCAAACTCGCTCTGCGTATAGCTGTCGTCGGTGTCAGAGAGGTCTATTATATTTCTCGGGAGAACAAACTTTATGCGGTTTCTGTAAAGCCCGTACTTCAGAATGTTGTCCGGCGTCACGCCGAGTGCGACAACCTCATTCCCGCTCATACCGTCGCTTTGTCCTGAGACATTGCCGATACCGCCGAGAATCTTTATGACATTCTCGCAGACCGAGTAGTTTATTCCGTAAACCGAATATCTGCCGCCGGTCGTGTTGGCGTAGAGCGACTCTCCGAAATAGGGGTCGCGCTTTGAGGCGTTGACAAACGCGAACGAAACCGTCAGCTCCTCTGTGGTATACCCGTCTATCGAGGCTACCTCATAGGTTACATAATTCGCCACTATCTCCTCGGACTCCGAGTACTCCGCGGCGACGAAATTCAGCCCGGAGCCGACCGATTTTCCGAGCAGGGAGGCGATTATCTGCTTATCCGTCCCCTCTGCCGCCATGTTGACAGCGCGGGTTCCGGTCGTGCCGCGCACTCCGTCCACGGTGTAGTAGCAGCGGAGGAGAACGCGGGAGGTCGCCGTGACGGTGCTCTCGCTCTCGCTGCTCTCTGCGCCGTAAATGGCAATTATATCGGTGACCGTCATTGTGACATGGCGGGTTCTTGACGACGCGTCATCATAGGTCACGGAGAATGTGACCTCGTCCCCGTCGGCAAAGTCGCCGACCGACCGGGAGGCGAGCGCCGCGCGCGCATCGGCGGGTAGGGATTTATCGGTAAGGTCGAGGAGCCCGCGGAAGAACCGATCTCCCCCGTCGCCGTTGTCCGGCGTTCTCTCTTCCCCGTCGACGGTTACTGTATACTTTATTCTGATAAGGCTGTCGGACCCTACCGCAGAGCCCGCCGAGACAAGCTCGCCGGAGTCGGTAAGACATGAGTCTATCCCGTATACCGTGTATGAATAAACCGGGGTTTTACCGTCCTCGCGGTTCACTGCCTTTGTGTAGGACGGGACCGTGAGCCACAGCTCACGCGACAGGTCTTCTGCGGCGTCGTTTATGTCGCGGAACACCCCGACGCTTGAGTTCTTCAGAATTTCAAGAACCCTCGAATAACTGCTGTCTGATGCGAGAGACGAGAGGTCAAAGGAGACATCGGAGTAATTTTCCCTCTCCGTATACCCCCCGGAGGCCGCCTCATATATTCTCGCCGTCAGCGTAACGCGGGAGAGGGCGGCAATCCGCTCACCCGCGGTGTTATGGAGAACTCCGCGCCACTGCTTGTATTCGGGTGTGAGATACGGCTCATAGCCGTTGTCGGCGGTGAGCCCCGCCGCCGTCAGGCGCGGGTTTATATAGTAGGAGTAATCCTGCTTTGCAAATGCAAGGCTCGTGTTCATTGCGACATAGACATACTCGCGGTCGTCGACCGTGTAGTAATATCCGCCGCCGGTGACGAGCTCGTCGCCTATTCTTATCACATGGTATTTTATCTCTCCGTCAACGCGATAGGCAACATAAACCGTGGTCCGGTTCTCTGCATCGAGCCCGTAGTCCTTCATCTGAAGAGCCCGCTCCCCGGCGTCCTCTGCCATCGGTATACGCTGGTTGAAGTAGAGCGTCCCGATTGCCACCGTAAGATATGTGAGCCTCGGCACCGAGCTGTCGCCGAAGGAGTCCGTCGCGTAAAGTGAGGAATAGGCGAACTGCGGGTCGTCAAAGCATATCTGCGGGTAGTAGGTCGTCATCTCCCCGCGCTCATCGTCATAGCAGAGCACAAGCGCGTTTCCGGCTGTGTCCGCGTCGCGGAGAAAGTAGTAATGCGTCTTCCCGTTGTCGATGTCTATATACTGTATATCGCCCTGTGCAAAGGTCGGATAGGCGACGCCGACATTGTTATAGATGTCCTCGCCGTCGATTATATCCGGTTTCTCCGGCTCCGGGTCGGTCTTATCCGGCACCGCGAGCTTTACAACAAGGAGGACTATCAGCGCGACGACAAGCACCGCGCCGGTGACGGCGGCGAAGAGGGCGCGCCCTGTGAGCTTTTTCTTTTCTTTAACTATCATCTCGCCCTCCCTACATAAATCTTCGTCTTACAAAGACGAACACACCGGCGGCGCATATTATTACCGGCACCGCAATGACGAGCGCGGTAATCGTCGCCTTCGGACCCGAGGTCATCGGCGCGTTTGTCTTTACTATCGTCTTTCCGTCCGGGGAGTATATATCCGCCGGAGAGGTGGACATCGAGGTGTCCATTAACTGCTTTCCCCCGTAGGTCGGCGAGTTCATAGAGCTGCCGCCTATCTCTATCGAGGCAAATTCATCCGTCCTCGATATATTCGATACGACCGAGGAAACTATCTCATAGTTTGAATAGGAGGAGTTCCCGAGTAGGGAGGATGTGAGAAAGTCCGCGCTCGCGGCGCAGAATATATAGGAGAACGAGGTCTCCGCCGTCGTGTTATCGAGGCTCGAACGGACGGAGAGCGCCGCGAGAGCCCGCGCCTCCGCGTCTCCCGTAAGAAGATAGCTCCCATCAGCGTCGGTAGTATACTCCTTCGCCGTGTCGTAGCTTGATATAAAGGGGGTGTAGGTTCTCGTCGTATTTGATGCGCCGGGCTCGTTTACAAGTATACCCTGGTCGAACGAACACTTTACATATCCGGTGTTTGACACCACCATGCGCGGCGCCGAGGTGAGATTTGCAAAATCCCTGTATATTGCGTAGCCGTAGCTGTCGGTGTCCTTGTCGTACTCGGCAATTATCGAGGTGTTCGCGCCGTCTCCGTCGGCTAGCGAGTTTGTGTCGTCGCGCAGGAGCGTGTCGCTGAACTCTATTCCCCACTCAAAGAGGAACTGCTCAAGGTCGGGGAGCGAGACGCGGTAATCCTTCGTTATCATGACCGAGCCTGTGCCGCGCACGAGATAAC
>CALDMI010000296.1 GCA_937914815.1 uncultured Clostridia bacterium | reverse complement strand
CCGAGATATACCTTGACGGCGAGCCCGAGCGCTCGCAATACTTCGCCGCGCTCTACCGCGACGGAATGGAGCGCGCAAAGCAGAGCCTCCGTGATTTTTCTCCCGGAGAATACCGGGACGTTCTGGGGTGGTAGTATGGCTTACGGAAAGAACAGTGCAACCGAATACAGCCGTCACTACACCGACATGCGCGGCGTCGACCTCTCGGGCGACGGCTCCTCCGTGCCGAAGAACCGCTTTGCATACGCCGAAAACATGTACCGCGACTGGGAGGGAGACGACCCCTCGGCGATAGAGAGCCTGCCGGGCTACCGGAGGCTTGCAACGCTCACGGGAAAGATAAACGGAATACATCTGCACCGCAGAAAAACCGGAAACATACTGCTTGTGCACTCCGGAAACGACCTCTTCTCGCTCGATGCCGACGACCTCACAGAAAATGTCTCCCCGGAAATCCAATCCTCCGAGCTCGCCGACGAAAAGAGCATCTCATTTCAGTCCGGCAGCTGTCTTTTTATACTGGACGGCGAAAAAATGCTCAAGGTATACGAAAACGGCGTCATAACGTTTGTTTCGGATGAGGAGGACAGCTACGAGCAGCCGTATGTCCCGACAGTATTCGTAAACGGTACGGAATACGAGCAGAGGAACATAATGAACGGCGCTTTCCGCGAGGAGTACACCGTATCCTCCCCGGGGGAGGTGCTCAAAGAGAGCGAGGGCTTTTCATTCCGGATAATCAGCGAGCGGGAGCACACCGCGGCGGTCACCGGATATACCGGGAGCGATGTGACAGTCTCCATGCCGAAGAGGCTAAGCGCCGGCGGCGCGGACTACGCCGTCACGGAGGTGGACCCGGGCGCCCTGTCCGGCGACACGAAAATTCAGAGTATAACCCTGCCGGAGGGGGTAATTTCAATAGGCAGTGCGGCGTTCTCCTCCTGTCCTGCTCTTCAGAACGTCTTTCTTCCCGACTCACTCATATCGATAGGCGACAAGGCGTTCTACGGCTGTAAAAACCTTGCCAACATATGGCTCGGCGACGGGCTGGAGTCGATAGGCGAAAACTGTTTTGTGAGCGGGACAACCGCCCCGCTGATACGCTATCCGAAAACCGAGGCTGATTTCAAGCTCATCGACGGATATGACGGGCTGAAAAACGTGAGTATCAATTACGGTGAGCGTTACGGATACTGCCGTGTGTGCATACCGGTTTTCAGCCGGGCGTCGTCCGTGACGCTTGTCAGGATGAACGGCGTCACGCACCCGTTCCGCACGGTGATGTCCGATGGGTATGTCAGAGGGGTTGAACTCACGGAGGACAAAAGTACGCTCGTCGGTGCGACCTTCGTAATAAGCGCCGTATACTCATCCTCCGCCCTCTCGGAGGTGCTGCCGGGAGGAAATATCAGCGAACAGCAGAAATCATACACGGGTACCGGCTTTGACGCTATAATTCACTGCCGGATATGCGAATGTTTTGACGGGCGGGTATTTCTCTCCGGCAATCCCGAGCTCCCGAACACGGTGTTCTGGTCACAGCGCACGCGGGAAGGAGTGAACTCGGGGACATATTTCGGCGCGCTCAATTATTTTAACGACGGCATAGGCGCATACCCCGTCACAGCCATGATGAACGCGGGCGGCGAGCTCGCGGTATTCAAAGCCGGTGACGACGGGACGGGGAGCATATTTCTCCACACCCCGACCGACAGCGGGAGCGACCTTCTGACGAAGATTTACCCGGTGAGCTATGTTCACACCGGGCTCTCCTGCCGCGGGCGCGCAATCCCGTTCTTTGACGACCCGCTCTTCATAACCGAAAAAGGCGTGCTCGCAATTGAGAAGCGCTCTCTCAACCTTGAGCGCTCGATAGCCTGCCGCTCACGCAATGTAAACCGTCTCCTCCTGACGGAGGATGCGGAGAATATACTCGCCGCCAAGTGGTGCGGGTATCTCGTGCTCATAGCCGGGGAGCGGATGTATCTTGCCGACTCGCGCTCGGTATTTCGCGGCGACACCGGGGAGACCGAATACGAATGGTATTACGCTGCCGGGATAGGCTCACACAGCGGGGACACCGCGGTCTACCGCTATTCGTCGGCGACGCCGGATGGATACGTTCCCGCAAAACACCCGGACGGAATATGCGACATGACGCTCTACGAGGAGCCGGACGGAGAGGGCGGAAAGCGCCTCTACTCCGAGGAAGACGGTGGAAAGGTCGCCGTCTATAAAACCGAGGAGCGGACGGGAGGCGAAATCTCACCCCCGACGGCGCTCTTCTCCGACGGCGCGCGGCTTATTTTCGGGACCTCTGACGGCGCACTCATGATATTCAATAACGACCTGCGCGGCATCGCGCCGAAAGCGCTCCGCGAGAGCGAAGATTTTGACCCCACGGACTACGCCCGCGTTATGGGGCGGAGAGTGCACCCGGCGTTCTACGGCTTTGAGAACCATGCGCCGCGCTACTCCTTAAAATTCGCGCTCGACAGCTGCGGAATACCGCACATGACAAAGGACACCGTCAAGGGCTCGCTCACCCTGCGGCTCTCTGCCCTGTCCCCCGCGGCGCTGCGCGTCGATGTCGGGTCGGAGCACGACGGCTACACAGAGGAAGCGGACATCCCCGGCGGCGTGTTTGACTTCATTGACACCGACTTTCAGAGTCTCGCGATGGATACGGCAAGGTGCGTGACCCTCCCGGTCGGCGAGCGGCTGCGCGGCTGGGTAGAAAAGCAGATTGCGATATCCTCCGACCGCTATCTCTGCCCTATCGGTATCTACGGGGCGTCATTCCGCTTTACCGTGCGCGGTAAGGTCAGAAAATACTGACCCGTGTATCAAAAACAAGCAACAAAAAAGGAAGGCAACAAGAAAAATGACAACAAAAATTATCACCGATGCCGAGGCGCGGGAGCTGAAAATCTCCTCTCTCCCCTCCCGACCGACAGCGCCGGCGGCATTCGGCGGGCGGGGGTACACGGCGACGGAGATGAAGGCGGCGTTCGATAAGCTGCCCGAGCTCATAATCTCCCGCCTGAATGCCCTTATTACCGATATAGAGGGCACGGGCGACGACTCTCTCGCCGGGGCAATCCCCACCGGGATATCCGACGGGCACACCCTCTCGCAGCTTTTCGCGGATATACATAGCGGAGATTTTGCGGGGTATCTGCGCGTCGGCGACACTTCCCTTGACTCCAAAATAAGCTCGATATGCGAGAGTCTCGCCGCGCTCGACGACAGGATAAGCACTCTCGAAGAGCGGCTCGCGGACGGGAAAGGAGGCGGAGAATGAAGCGCATAACCTTTGCAAATGTGGGCGGCAGTTTCTTTCCCACATCCTCCGACCCGGAGCCGTCGCGGGAGCTGACGGTAGTTCTCCCCCGCGGGTGCGAGGGATTTCTGCGCGCAACGCCGGCGGGCGCCGCCCGCTCCGTCGCCG
>CALDMI010000295.1 GCA_937914815.1 uncultured Clostridia bacterium | reverse complement strand
CGTGCTCTTGTGACCGACTCCCGCGAGTGCTCGGAGGGAGATCTTTTTGCCGCAATAGCCGGGGAGCGTTTTGACGGAGAGATTTTCGCCGGCGAGGCAAAATCAAAAGGGTCATTTGTCCTCGGGAGAAAGAGCGAAAGCGCAGACATTCTGTGTAACGATGTCCGCACGGCGCTCCTGTCGCTCGCGTCGGTTCGTAAAAGCGCACTCAAATCTCTGAAAAAAACAATTGCGATAACCGGAAGCAACGGTAAAACCACGGTAAAGGAATTCACGCGTGTAATTCTTTCAAAGCGCTTCAGAACGCACGCGACCGACGGAAATCTGAACGGCGACATAGGGCTTGCTCTGACGGTACTCTCATGCCCCGCAGATACGGAAATACTTATTATCGAAATGGGCATGCGGCACCCTGGAGAAATACATGAGCTGTCGACAGCAGCTCATCCAGACATCGCAATAATAACGAACATCGGCTCGGCACATATCGGGCACTTCGCATCACCGGAAGGAATCGCCGCCGCAAAATCCGAAATAGCCGACGGGATGAACGGTGGAAAAATTCTTATTCCCTGCGGCGAGGAGCTGTTATCGGCGCTCCCGAAAGATCGCACACTGACATGCTCGGTCACAGATCCGGAGGCTGACTTTTTCCTGATGCCTCTTGAGGTCAGTGCCACCGGAAGTGTATTTGATTTTTATTCCGAGTACGCCACATTCAATTCGGCATTTCTTTCCGCCCCCGGGGAGGCGACGCTTATATGTCTTTGCTACGCCGTCGCGGCATCTCTTCTTGCAGGCATGGTGGCTCCGGATATATTGAGTGCAATTTCTATGATATCTATTGATAATACGCGGCAGAAGCTTATCAGAATTTCGGATTTTGCCTTGCTGGATGACTCCTATAATTCATCTCCCGAATCGCTCGAAGCCTCATTGAAGCTTCTCTCACTTTACCGTGCGACCCCGCGCGGCGCGCTTCTCGGCGATATGCTGGAGCTTGGCACAAAAACCGAAGAATTTCACCGTGTCGCGGGGCGAAACGCCGTCAGATACGGAGTATCGCATCTTTATCTTTACGGTGCTTACGCCCCGTTTATCGCTGCAGGCGCACGGGACGCCGGGATGTCGGATGAGGCAATATTTTTATTCGGTGATCTTTCGCCTTCCAAATGTGCAAAAAAAATATCAGAAAAGCATAGTCAGAACGAAATCATTCTTGTAAAGGGCTCTCACGCCAGCGGGCTCTCCGATATTCTTTGTGAACTGAAAGAAATGCATGGAGGTAAGGAGACATGACATACGGTTTTGTATTCTATTCAATCGCCTTCTTCCTCGCGATATTCATTACGGCGGCAGCCCTGTACAGACTAATTCCCGCACTGTCGAAATACGCAAAGCAGCCTATATACGAAGAGGGACCGGCGTGGCACATGTCAAAGTCGGGAACACCAACAATGGGCGGAATAACCTTTCTGCTCGCGGCAGTTATCACACTCGTTCCCGCTTCTCTGCTGCTCATAAAAAATGATGCCACTGTCGCGGCGCTGTCGCTCCTTATCAATCTGACATATGCACTTGCAAACGGACTGACAGGGCTTATAGATGATATGACAAAGCTCCGGCATCATGAAAACAAGGGTCTCACCCCTATTGAAAAGCTGATTATACAGTTTCTTCTTGCGGGCTTGTACCTCTTTGCGCGCTCACGCATCTTCGGCGACAGCAGCATTGTATACTTCTCGTCCGGAGAGATTGATCTCGGATTCTGGTATTATCCGCTCTCACTGCTTATACTCGTCGGAATGACGAACTGCGCAAATCTCACCGACGGAATAGACGGGCTCTCATCCAGCGTTGCTTTCGCCATAGGAATATCGATGTTCTACATGAGTGCCGCTCTCTCGGAGGAAGCCGCATTCATATCGGTCGTTACGGTCGGAATATGCGTCGGTTTTCTTTTCTTCAATCTGCACCCGGCAAAAATATTCATGGGTGACACGGGCTCACTGTTTCTCGGGTCTCTGATATGTACCGCAGCATTTTCGTTGAG
>CALDMI010000294.1 GCA_937914815.1 uncultured Clostridia bacterium | reverse complement strand
GACCCGTGTATCAAAACCGCGCACTTAATCATCTTTTTTAGACATCCATTATGACCGGAAGAATCATCGGATTGCGCTTCGTTTCCTTGAATATGAAGCGGGAGAGTGCGTCCTTTATCTGTGCCTTTATCTCGGTGAAATCGACATATCTTGAACCGATAGCCTTATCTATCGCCGCGGCGGCAACCCTTCTCGCATTGTCCATAAGCTCCTCGGACTCCTTGACATAGACAAACCCGCGGGATATGATATCCGGACCCGAGACGAGCGAATGTGCCTCGGTATCCACCGACGCGACGACGACCACAAGACCGTCCTCTGCCAGATGCTTTCTGTCGCGGAGGACCACCGCGCCGATGCCGCCGATGTCCGCGCCGTCGACAAGCACCTTGCCAGCCGGGACGCTGCCCGCAAATTTCGCGCCGGAGGCGCTTATCTCAAGGACCTTGCCTATCTCGGATATGAATATATGATTCTGCGGTATGCCCATGAACTCGGCTATTCCCTTATTGGCATAAAGGTGTCTGTCCTCGCCGTGTATAGGCATAAAATACTTCGGCTTCAGGAGTGCCATAAGGAGCTTTATCTCCTCGGAGCAGGCGTGTCCCGAGACATGCACCTCCTCGACCGAGTCGTTGACGACCTGGACGCCGTTTCTCACAAGGGCGTTCACTATCTTTCCGACAAGCTTCTCGTTCCCGGGAATCGCGCTCGCGGACAGGACGACGACATCCGAGGAGGTGAGCTTCACCTTATCGTGCTCGGAGAAGGCTATTCTGTAAAGGGCTGACATAGGCTCGCCCTGGCTGCCCGTCGTTATGAGCGTTACCTCCTCGGGCTTATATCTCTTTATGTCGGCAACGTCTATTATAAGGTTATCCGGGCAATCCATGTACCCGAGCTCCCGCGCCGCGCCTATGACGTTCACCATAGAGCGACCGAGGATAGCCACCTTGCGCCCGTGCGCCGCAGAGGCGTTTATTATCTGCTGTACCCTGTGGACGTTCGAGGAGAAGGTCGCTATTATCAGGCGGTTTCCGGTATATTTCATGAATATACGCTCAAGGGAGGAGCCCACCGTGCGCTCCGAGGGGGTGTAGCCGTGGCGCTCCGCATTCGTAGACTCGCAGAGAAGGAGCTCCACGCCCTCTTTACCGAGCTCGCCTATTCTGGCGAGGTCCATTATCTGACCGTCTATCGGGGAAACGTCTATCTTGAAGTCTCCGGAATGGTAGACAAGACCGACGGGTGTTCTTATCGCTATCGCGCAGGCGTCGGCTATCGAGTGATTGACGTGTATGAACTCCGCGGAGAAAACTCCGAGATTCACAACGTCACCCGCCTCAACCGTAAAGAGCCGCGGCTCATGCTCCGGCTTGTTCTCCTCGAGCTTCCCTCGGAGAATCCCGAGTGTCAGGCGCGTGCCGTACACCGGGACATCAAGCTGTTTCAGAAGATACGGCACGCCGCCTATATGATCCTCATGCCCGTGGGTTATAAGGACGCCGCGGACCTTTTCGCGGTTCTTCACAAGGTAGGTCATATCCGGTATAACGAGGTCGACGCCGAGCATATCATCATCCGGAAATCCCATGCCGCAATCTATAACTATAATATCGTCGCCCCACTCAAGCAGGGTTATGTTCTTTCCTATCTCCTGCAGTCCGCCGAGGGATATGACGCGGAGCTTGCCGCGCGCCTTTGCCGCGTTGCTCACCGTCTTGCGCTCTCCCGCTCCCTCGTATTTTGTCAGCGTCAGGGTGCTCTTCGCCCCTCTCGCCCCGCGGTGCGGCTGTGTATTCTTCCGCTTCTTTTCTCCGCCGACTGTCTGCTGCGGTGCGGTGCGGTGTGCGCCGCGCTGTTTTGCGCTGTCCTTTTCAGCCGGCATATGTACGCCTCCCGGCTGTGCCGCCTTCTTCTGCGGCTTTTTCTTTGACGGGGCGGTCTGTGCGAGCGCCGCCGCCACTATATCCACCCTCTGCGCCGGGCGGGAGAGTTCCCCCGTCTTTGCCGCGGGCTTTCTGTAATTCTTGTGGAATACAGTCTTTTTCTTCTTTGTTTCTGTGCTGTTGTTTTCTGCCATTATACGTTCCTTTTTATATCGAAGGGCGCAGATTTTGATACACGCCCTATTGTGAAAATCATCTTGTGAGAAGCAATGCGAGCGCCGCACCCCATGACAAAAGAACGCCCGAGAGGAATATCACTATTCCGAAAAACAGTCTGCGCGGGCGCATGGGTGACCTCACTCCGAGGTTCTCGCTTATTATTTTATTTGCCTCAAAAACC
>CALDMI010000293.1 GCA_937914815.1 uncultured Clostridia bacterium | reverse complement strand
TACGCCGCGCTGATAATCGCCATTCGGATAGTTGTAAAGGCTTTCAGAATACCGATAGCCCCGGGGCTTAATATAACGTTTGACTGCTATATAAACGCGCTCGGCTCCATAGTCTACGGTCCAGTCGTCGCCCTGCTTGTCGGCGCGGCGTCCGACACCGTTGGTGCGCTCCTCTTCCCGAGCGGGGCGTACTTCTTCCCTTTTATTATCGTCGAGATGTCCTCGGGCTTTATATTCGCGCTGTTCCTATGGGGGCGGCGGCTCTCCTCCCCGCGGGTTCTTCTCTCAAAGTTTACGGTTAACTTTGTCTGTAACATTATTATAAACTCCGCGATAATGAAGATTTACTACTCCGTACTTTACGGGAGCGAGAAGAGCTATCCTTTTATAAACGCGGCGCGGATTATCAAAAATCTTATAATGTTCCCGCTTGAGGCTATGGTTATCTTGATGGTTCTCGGCGCGGCGATCCCGCTCCTCACCCGTATGCGCCTGTTGCCACAGGGGCAGGAGAGACTGCCGCTCCGGCGGCGGGACATTGTCGCGGCGCTCCTCCTGACGCTCGCCGCCGTCGCCCTGCTCCTCTTCTATATATTCTTCCTCTCCGACTGGTTAAAGAGCCACAACACTTTTCTGAAAGCGACGGTCACATGAAGATAATAGCGAAAATACGTACCGACTTCCGCGGGAAGTTCGGCATACCGCGGCAGAGCGGGCTCGCCGACTCGGTCGGGCGGATAGTCTTTGAGCCGGAGTTCCGCGACCCGAACGCCCTGCGAGGTATTGATGGCTACTCGCACCTCTGGATTATATGGGAATTTTCAGAGCTCCGGCGGGATAGCTGGCGCCCGACGGTGCGCCCCCCGCGCCTCGGAGGTAACACACGGGTCGGGGTGTTTGCCACCCGCTCGCCATACAGACCGAACCCGATAGGGCTCTCCTCCGTGCGGCTTATCTCGGTTGAGCATACGGAGTGTGAGGGCGATGTTCTCGTCGTCTCGGGCGCCGACATGCTCGACGGGACGCCGATATACGATATAAAGCCGTATCTGCCGTTTACCGACGCGCACCCGGAGGCTACCTCCGGTTTTGCCGGAGAAAAAC
>CALDMI010000292.1 GCA_937914815.1 uncultured Clostridia bacterium | reverse complement strand
ATATTCGAGTACAGAGATAGCGAGCGCCGCCCCCTCAACCGGGTCGGTCCCGGAGCCGAGCTCATCAAACAGAACCAGCGAACGGTCGGTTACCTCTGACAGTATATCAACTATATTGACCATGTGAGATGAAAAGGTTGAAAGCGATGCCTCAATGCTCTGTTCATCTCCTATATCGGCGAGCACCTCGCCGAAAACGCCTATGCGCGATTCCTCGCTCGCCGGTATCTGCAAGCCGGACTGTGCCATAACGGTAAGAAGTCCCATGGTTTTAAGGGTAACCGTCTTTCCGCCTGTATTCGGTCCGGTTATGACAAGTGTGTCTGTACTGTCCCCTATCTTTACATCAATGGGAACAACACGCTCTCTGTCTATCAGCGGATGTCTCGCCCGTTTCAGGTCTATAACACGATTCTTTGTTATTACCGGCTTTTCTGCCCGCATTTGCATAGCAAGAGAGGCGCACGCGTAACAGAAGGCAAGCTCTGTTATATTGTGATAATCAAGCGTGATAACCGACGAAAGCTCACCGACATCCGCTGAGAGCTCCGCGAGTATGCGCTCTACCTCCGCCTCTTCCTCTCCTGCAAGGCTTTTCAGCTCATTGTTTGCCTCAACAACCGCGATAGGTTCAACAAAAAGCGTAGCACCGGAGGACGATGTATCGTGAACGAGACCTTTAAGCTCATTCCTGTACTCCGCTTTTACGGGCACAACATATCTTCCGTTACGCATAGTGACTATGTTTTCCTGAAGATATTTAAGTCTCGCCCCGCCGACATAGTTCTGCAATGTCTCGCGTATGCGGTTGTTTGCCGAGCGTATTTTCCGTCTTATATCTGCAAGCGCCGGGCTCGCCTCATCGGCTATCATGTCCTCGGATATTACGGTACGCTCTATTTTTGCCTCGAGCCTCTTATCCGGTATAAGGCGCGAAAACATCTCGTCAAGAACCGTATCAAACGGTTTATCGGATGAGATGTAATCGAGCGAGAGGCGCGCCGAGCGGAGAAGTGACAAAATGTCAAGCAGTTCCCGCTGCGACAAAACTCCTCCCTTATATGCCCGCTCAGCCGCGGGAACAACGCTCTCGGGAGCCGAGAAAGGCGGGAAGCCCTTTGAGCCTATCAGCTTCTTTGCGTCGTCGGTTCTTCTCTGCCGCATTATGACCTCGTCAAAGTCATCTGTCGGCATAAGGCTCCTCGCCCTTGCCTTAGCCCCGTCTGTGCCCGCACAGTCAGCGAGCATTTCAAGTATTTTTCCGTATTCCAGTATATTAAGTGCTCTTACGGGAAAAAGCATGATGTAAACTACCTCTTTGAGTTTTCGGCGTCGTCGACGGTCTCTTTGCTGACAGCCGTATTAGCCGGTTTGCTTTTCTTGGTTACTTCGTGATAAAAATCGAGTGTGTGAAATCCGCGCTCAAGGTGGTTTGTGATATATTCCTCGGCTGCCCGTGAAAAGAGACGCATATCATCCGGCGGGAGCCTGAATGAAAACAGCTTTTCGAGCGGCGCATATATACAGTATGCCATAGCGGTACGCGCTCCCGGTGACAGAGGACATATAATTCTCGCCTCGTGTCCGTCATATGTCGCGTCGCGGTCAAGCGACACGGCGCGCTCTGCCCTGCAGGCAGAGCACTCTACCGTACCGTCCATTATGTCAAGGAAAAACTCGCCTTCGTTTCCTCCGCAGTCGCGACAAGCCGTAACATCCGGCATAAATCCGAGAATCGACGCCGCACGCAGTTCAAACGCAGCCTTTATCTTGTCGGTGTCATAGAGTTCTCTTGATATTGCATACAGAGTATTCAGAGAAAGTCGCAGGAGCTCCCTGTCTGCCTCCGCCACCGTAACATCCGAGAGGACCTCGAGAATATAGGCACCGAGAGAGAGCGCCGGAAGAGTTTTTCGTATATCAAAAAAGCTCTCAAGCAGCTCACATTCCCGTACCCAGTACTTATCGCCCTTTGAATAAAGCTGAAAATTTGCGTAACAGAACGGC
>CALDMI010000291.1 GCA_937914815.1 uncultured Clostridia bacterium | reverse complement strand
ATAATATCAGGTTTATGACGCTCTCACTATACAGTATATTCATATGAATACTTTGCGGCACTGTAGTGATTTTTCAACCTATGGTTGATAAAAAAACAACACATGGTTGTCGCCATTCAACCTTTGGTCGCTGTTATTTCTCCGGCGTGGGGTGTATAATGATCATGCAAGACGGCGATAGACGATGACTTCCCCGCTTGACATCAACATAGAAAGGTATACAACACAATGAAAGAAACATTCGGTCAGAGATTTCAAAGGCTCAGGAAAAATGCCGGAATGACGCAGGAGGATGTAGCCGGTCGGCTCAACATTTCGGCGCAGGCGGTATCAAAATGGGAGAACGACCTCTCGGCACCCGATCTCTCGGCTCTCGCAGAGCTATCGGACATGCTCGGAGTTACCACCGACGAGCTGCTCGGGAAAGAGACAAACAGGACAAAGATAAATCCCGAGACACACAATGTTGAAGACATATGCTTCAGAGTCAACATAGTGTCCGCTGACGGTGATAAGGTAAAGCTTAATCTTCCGTTTGCGATACTCAAGGTGTTCGCCGACAACGGCGCACAGATGCCGAAAATAAACGGCAAGGACACACTCTCCGGCATAGACCTGAAGCAGATAATTGAGTTGGCAGAGCGTGGCGTTATCGGCAAGCTGGTTGAGATTGAAACGGCCGACGGTGACCGTGTCGAAATCGTTGTAGAGTAATTGATATGAAAATTCTTGTCAGGAGCGATAATAAGCGGATACGGATACTCTGCCCTAACTTTATTCTGAAAACAGCTATCGGCAGAAAATGCCTTACAGCGTCAAAAATATGCGAAGCGGCGGATAAGCAAACCGCAAAGACAATCACAAAAGAACTCTATACTGCTATCAAAAGCTATAAGAAAAAGCATGGGTCTCTCTGCCTTGTGGATATAAGAACTTCCGACGGAGATATTGTAAAAATTACTTTTTGATTATTTCGATATATAAAGTTAAGTCGCCCGTAAATTTACAGGCGACCTTTCATTTTTTAATCAAGCTCTTTTATTCCGGTATAAAGCTCATAATACCTGCCATGCTTTTCGAGCAGTTCATCATGAGTCCCGCGCTCTATTATCTCACCGTGCTCAAGAACCATTATGGCGTTTGCATTGCGCACTGTCGAGAGTCGGTGAGCTATTACGAATGTTGTCCTGTCTTTCATGAGTCTGTCCATACCGTGCTCTATGTGCCGCTCTGTCCTCGTGTCAACCGACGATGTGGCTTCATCAAGCACAAGTATCGGCGCCTTTGAAAGCGCGGCACGCGCGATATTCAGAAGTTGGCGCTGTCCCTGTGAAAGATTTGCGCCGTCTCCCTCTATAACTGTGTCATAGCCGTGTTCAAGACGCATGATAAAGCTGTGTGCGCTCGCGGTCTTTGCCGCCGCTATCACCTCATCATCCGTAGCGTCGAGGCGCCCGTACCGGATATTTTCGCGGATAGTTCCGGTGAACAGATGAGTGTCCTGAAGAACCATTGCAATATTCTTGCGAAGGTATTCCCGCTTATAACCCTTTATCGGAATTCCGTCTATAAGTATTTCGCCGGAGTTTATATCATAGAAACGGTTCAGGAGATTTGTAATTGTTGTCTTCCCTGCTCCAGTTGAACCGACGAAAGCTATTTTCTGTCCGGACTTTGCATAGAGGCTTATATTGTGAAGTATAGTCTTGTCGGGAACATAGCCGAATGTCACATCACGCATTACCACATTTCCGGTGATGGGATATTCGCCCGCCTCCGGGAGGTCGGGCGTCTCCGGCTCTGCGTCGATAACATTGAACACACGCTCCGCACCGGCGAGCGCGGCAAAAATTGATGACATCTGCTGTGATATCTGGTTTATCGGCATTGAGAAGTGGCGTGAATAATTTGCAAATACGGTGAGCGCTCCGGGAGAAAACGAACCGGTGCACATCAGCACTCCGCCGACACCGACCGTGACAGCATAGCATATCTGGCTGGCGTTTCCGACTATCGGACCCATAACGCCGCCCCAGAACTGTGCA
>CALDMI010000290.1 GCA_937914815.1 uncultured Clostridia bacterium | reverse complement strand
TTCCGAAAAGCCGTCCCCGCCGACGCAAAGGATATATCCGCCCTCGCAAAAAGAATATTCCCCGACCCGTGGGATGAGCGCAGCGTCTCCGACTGTATATGTCAGAGCGGGGCGATGTGCTATGTCGCGAGGGAGGACGACGGCACCCTTACAGCCTACGTTTTAGGCAGGATAATCCCACCGGAGGGCGAGATATACAGGGTCGCCGTCCGTCCCGAGCGACGGCAGCGCGGCGTCGGCTACCGGCTCCTCGACTACGCCATGAAGTGCGGTCGGGGCGCGGGACTCGACAACACGTTTCTTGAGGTCCGGCGCTCAAATGCGCCGGCAATAGCCCTCTACCGCGCCTACGGCTTCACCGAGGTAGGCGTGCGACGCGGGTACTACCGCACGGAGACCCCGGACGGGGTCATACATGAGGACGCCATCGTCATGGCGCGCCTCGCAAGATAAGACCCGGCGCAAAAAAAGCAAAGTCTGAAAAGAGATTCCGGAAAATGAACATACTGGCGTTTGAGAGCTCCTGTGACGAGACCGCCGCGGCGGTCGTCTGCCGCGATGATAACGGGAGTTTTACCATAAAATCGAATATAATAGCCTCGCAGGCAAAGACCCACGCGCTCTACGGCGGCGTGGTGCCCGAGATTGCCGGCAGGGCACATATAGAGGCAATATACGGCGTCGCGGAGGCGGCGCTCCGTGAGGCGGGGTGTGCACCCTCCGACATAGACCTTGTCGCCGTGGCAAACCACCCGGGGCTCATCGGCGCGCTCCTCGTCGGGGTGAATTTTGCAAAGGCGTTCGCCGTCTCAAACGGTATTCCCCTTGTCGCCGTCAATCACGTCTACGGACATATAGCCGCAACCTACCTCGGAACCGGGGATAATACAGTCAAAAGCTGCGCGAAAAGCGACGAGGACAGTTCCGCAAAAAACAGCGCGGAGAGCGAAACGGAAGGTGCCGCGAAGAGCGATGTCCCCCGCCCGCCCTTTATCGCCCTCGCCTGCTCCGGCGGGCACACCGCGATATATCTTGTGAGCGATTATACCGACATACGCGAGATAGGCGGCACACGGGACGACGCAATAGGCGAGTCCTTTGACAAGATAGGAAGAATGATAGGCATACCCTACCCCGCCGGCGCGGGCTTTGACGCTCTCGCGAAAGAGGGATTTATCAAGGTCACTGGGGACAGCGAGAACTTCTATAAAAAGTTCAGAAGTTCCCCGTTCTATAAGTCCCGCGTGATGGCTCTTCCCTCTCCCGCCCTCTCGGACGGGTCGCTCGACTTCTCCTTCTCCGGGCTGAAAACCGCGGCAATAAATCTTCTCCACCGCTATGAACAGCGGGGCGAGGAGCTGCCGCGCGCGGAATTTGCCGCCGCGTATACCTACGAGGCGGTCGAGGCGGTGGCAAAGAAGCTCACAGAGGCGCTGGAACGCTATCCGGGCTGTGACCTTGTCTGTGCCGGGGGCGTCGCCGCGAACTCACATCTGCGCGCCCGCCTCTCGGAGGTTGTGCGCCGCCGCGGTGTAAAGCTCTACCTCCCGCCCCTCTCCCTCTGCGGCGACAACGCCGCTATGATAGCCGCACAGGGCTATTACGAGTATGAGAGCGGGCACGTCTCGGGTGCGGAGCTCAATGCCAGCGCCCTTGACACCGGAATATAAACCCGAAAGGAACGGTTACAATGGAACATATAGACAAGCTGAGCGGCACATTTGACTCAAAGAAAGAGACAAAGGCGCAGAAGTCCGAGGTCTCCCCCGCCGTCATACGCCGCCTCCCGCGCTATCACCGCTATCTCGGCGAGCTTCTGCGCGCGGAGAGATACCGCATCTCTTCCGGCGAGCTGTCGGAGATAATGGGCGTCACCGCCTCGCAGATACGGCAGGACCTCAATTGCTTCGGCGGCTTTGGTCAGCAGGGCTACGGATATAACATAAAATACCTGTACGGGAAAATCAGCGAGCTGCTCGGCGTCGTCGAGGGCTACCGCGCGGTGATAGTCGGCGCGGGAAACCTCGGCAAGGCACTCGCACAGACGCATATGTTTGAGCGCCGGGGAGTGACCCGCGTCGCCCTCTTCGATGTGAACCACGAGGTAATAGGCACGGAGATAAACTCCATGCCGGTGCTCGATGTCAGGGACCTCGGCGACTTCTGCCGCGAGAACGATATTCAGCTCGGTGTACTCACGGTTCCGAAGGACGCCGCAAAGGAGGTCGCGGAGGTAATGGCAAAATCGGGTGTGCGCGGAATACTCAATTTCGCGAACATGGAGCTCACCCTTGATGAGCCGGATGTAATAATCGAGAACGTCCACCTCGGCGACTACCTTATGAAGCTCTGCTATGAAATGAAGCGGAGCCGGGAGGACAGGGAGAAATGATAAAGAGATTTTCATACACGCCCCTCTGCCTCTCGGATAATCCCGCGTTCAGAGAGGCGAGCGCAGAGGAGTTGCGCGTCCTGCTCTCCGTAATCGAAGCCGGCGGCATTGCCGACACGGGAAAAATAGCACGGGCGGCGGGGGTCTCTGCCCCGCGCGTCAGCAGTTCTCTCACCCTCTGGCAGGAGGCGGGAGTTATAACCGAGATAACAGACGCCTCCGGAGAAAAGAGCACCGCAAAAGCGGCGCCGGGTGTAAAGGGTGCCGCGGAGGAGAAATCCGGGGCAAGCGACACCGTGGCAAATGATATGCCCCCCGCCCCGACAATAACAGAGGAATTTGAGCGCAGGCTCCGCGCCGGGGAGATCCCGGAGACCGACGGCAAGACGCTCGCAAGGGATATCCGCGACGCGGAGCTGTCCTCCATGATAGAGGAGTGCACCGCCCTTATAGGCAAGGCGACGCTCACAAGAGACGAGACCGCGCGGCTCTGCGCCCTGAAAACCCAGTTCTCGCTTGACGAGGAGTTTATCCTCGCCCTCGCAAAGGATATTTCCGACCGGGGTGTGCGCCTGACGGTCACGCGGCTTGTTCAGGAAGCCGACAAGCTGATACGGAGGGATATAGACACGCCTGAGGCACTCTATTCCTACATAAAGCGCAGGGACGAGACCGGAGAATGGGAGCGGGAGCTCATGCGCCTGCTCGGCACATACGGGCGCTCCTTTTCCCCCTCCGAGAAAAAATTCATTGAGAAGTGGTGCGGCGAGTTCGGCTACGGCTCCGAGATAATCGGCGAGGCGTATGACATAACCGTCATGAATACCGGAAAGCGCTCCTTCTCCTATATGGATAAGATACTCACAAGGTGGCACGACGGCGGGGCAAAGACCGTCGCGGAGTGCCGCGCCCTCTCCGAGGGGACGAAAGCCGAAAAGAAGCCGCGCGAAAAGAGCGCGGGGACCGGAAAAGGCACCGGCGACGCAAATGCAAATATCCGATATACCACCTTCACGGCGAGCGAGGCGCTCGAGCGCGCGATAGCGAGGAGCTACGGCGAGCCCGCCGCGAAGCCCGAGACCGCCACCGCACCCGACAGCACTGAAAAAGAAAAGGACACCGCAAAAAAATAAAGCGAGGTATCATATGTACAGCTACGAAACCGTCCGCCTTGTAAAAGACAGAATAGAAAAGCGAAGGCTCGACGCCATTGAGACGGCGGAAGAGCACGCCGCGGAGGTCCGCGCCATATCCCCCGAGATACGGAAGATAGACAACGAGCTCTCGAAAACCGGGCTCGCGATATTCCGCGCCGCGCTCGACGGCGAGGATATAGAGCCGATAAAAGAGAGAAATCAGAAGCTGATAGCCCGTCGCTCGGAAATCCTCCGCGAGCTCGGCTACCCCGCCGATTATTCGGATATACATTACACCTGTAAGGCATGCGGCGACACAGGCTATGTAGGCACGAAGATGTGCTCCTGCCTCCACCGCGAGCTTGTGACAGAGGCGGTGCGCGCATCCGGGATGGGGAGGCTCATTGAGCGGCAGTCATTTGATAACTTCGACATCGAGAGATACCGCGGGGACGCCGATGTCTATGCGAAAATGCAGATAAACCTCCGCCGCGCAAAGGAGTTTGTGAAAAACTTCAGAAAAACCGGAGAGAATCTCCTCTTCGTCGGACCGACGGGAACCGGAAAGACCCACCTCTCAACGGCGATAGCAAAAGAGGCAATCGAGCGCGGCGCGGATGTTGTCTATGACTCCGCGCAGAACATGATCTCGGCGTTTGAGGCGGATAAATTCCGCGGCGGCTCCCCATCCTATGAGCCGAAGGGAGACCGGTATCTCGAATGTGACCTCCTGATAATCGACGACCTCGGCGCCGAGTTCAGGACCGCGTTCTCCACCGCCTGCCTATATAATATTCTGAACACAAGGCAGAACAACGCCCTCTCCACCGTCATCTCCTCAAACTACACCCTCGCCGAGATCGGCGAAAAATACGAGGGCAGGATCTCCTCCCGCCTCTTCGGCACCGATTATACCCTCTGTCTCTTCGGCGGCAAGGACCAGAGAATATAAAAAATACAAAAAGAACACGGCACATAAAAGAACACGGCAGAGCGAAGACTCCCTACCCCGGAGTCAGCCCTGCCGTGTGTTTTTATTTTTGCTTTTTCAGGTGATTTGCCTGTCAGATGCTTTGTCTGTCAGCCGTTTTACATTGTCAGGCGCGGGGGTTAAACTTAGTCCTGTGCTTTCTTTTCCCTTGACTTCTCTACCCGTCTCTGAACGAGCTTTACGAGCTCTACGACCGGGATAACGAGCACGGCGAGAAGGAGCGCTATGCCGTAGTGGGCAATGTCAAGCTCCGCAAAGCCGAAGAGGTTTGCGAGCGGGGGTATCTCGATTACCGCCGTCGTCAGCGCGAGCGCCGCGAGCATAGCCCCAAAGAGGAAGAGATTATGCGTTTTAAGGGCAAATATCGACCCGCGCTGTGAGCGCATGTTGTAGGAATGGAATATCTCCGCCATTGACATGGTGAGGAACGCCATAGTGATACCGCATGCCTTCGCCGCCTCGTACATTCCCTCCGTATCGAGGGCGTGAAGCGTCATCTCGCCGCCCATCGTCATATAGCCTATGAAATACGCAGCGAGCGTCAGAAGCGTTACGAGAACGCCCTGATAGATAAGGTCAAAGCCGAGACCGCCGGAGAAGATACCCTCGTTCTTCGCCCTCGGGCGCTTTTTCATTATATCCCCCTCCGCGGGCTCCATACCGAGGGCGAGCGCCGGGAAGCAGTCGGTTATAAGGTTTATCCAGAGAAGGTGCGGCGCTTTAAGCACCGTAAAGCCTATTACGGACGCCGTAAATATCGTCATGACCTCCGACATGTTGGAGGAAAGCAGGAACTGTATAGCCTTTCTTATATTCGAGTATATCCGGCGCCCCTCCTCCACGGCGTATACTATCGTCGCGAAGTTGTCGTCGCCGAGTATCATATCCGCGACGTTCTTTGTGACATCGGTTCCGGTTATGCCCATTCCGATACCTATATCCGCGGTCTTTATTGACGGCGCGTCATTAACTCCGTCGCCGGTCATGGCGGTTATCTTTCCGCGCTTTTTCCACGCGGAGACTATCTTTACCTTGTGTTCGGGCTGTACCCTCGCATAGACCGAGTAGTAATCGACCGCGCGGGCAAACTCCTCGTCCGTCAGGCTGTCGAGCTCCGCCCCGGTTATAGCCTGCGACGGGTCGGTGATTATGCCGAGCTCCATAGCTATCGCTACGGCGGTGTCCTTGTGGTCTCCGGTTATCATTATCGGGCGTATTCCCGCAGCGCGGCACTCCGCAATCGCGGACAGCACCTCCGGGCGTATAGGGTCTATCATTCCGCAAAGACCTATAAATGTAAGGTCGTGCTCAAGCCCCTCTGCCGTGTATTCCGCGGGCTCGCCCGAAAGGGGACGGTAAGCCGCCGACAGAACGCGGAGCGCCTTGTCAGCCATTCCCTTGTTTGCGGCTGCTATCGCCTCGCGGTCGCCCTCGGTAATATCTCTCACTCCGTCCTTCGTCAGAATTTTCGTGCAGAGGCGGAGCACCTCGTCCGGCGCACCCTTCGTGTATTGAATATATCCGTTCTCGCTCTTATGAACGGTGGTCATCATCTTGCGCATCGAGTCGAACGGCACCTCGCCGACGCGCGGGAGTTTCGCCGCCGCCTCCGGCTTTATAACCCCGCTCTTCGTCGCGAAGTTGACGAGAGCGCACTCTGTGGGCTCGCCTACCGCAGCTCCGGTCTCGTCCGGCGCGGCGTCTGAGCAGAGTGTCATAGCCGTCGCGAGAAGCTCTTTATCCTCCGTGTATGTGTCAACGACCGTCATTTTGTTCTGCGTCAGAGTTCCGGTCTTGTCGGAGCATATGACCTCCGTACAGCCGAGGGTCTCAACCGCAGTGAGCCGGCGTATGACAGCCGACCGCTTCGACATTCTCGTAACGCCTATCGAGAGGACTATCGTGACGACAGCCGAGAGTCCCTCGGGTATCGCCGCGACCGCAAGGCTGACGGCTACTATGAATGTATCAAGCATGGACTCAAAGCTGAAATCCCCGCTCTTTATCACATTGAAGGCAAATATGAACACGCATATGCCGAGCACAGCCCACGTAAGTACTTTCGAGAGCTGCGAGAGCTTCATCTGAAGAGGAGTCTTTTCCTCCTCAACGTTGCTGATAGCCTCGGCTATCCTGCCCATCTCGGTTTCCATTCCGGTCGCGACGACGACGGCGCGACACCTGCCGTAAACCACCGTCGAGCCCATGTAGACCATGTTTGCCCGGTCGCCGAGAGGAACGTCACCGCCCTCCCCGGCGCGGAGCACCCTGTCGTGCTTCTCGCTCGGCACCGACTCACCGGTCAGGGCTGCCTCCTCGCACTTTAAGGAATTTGATTCAATGATACGGCAGTCCGCGGGGACGGCGTCTCCCGCCTCGAGAATAACTATGTCCCCCGGGACAACGTCCTCGCTTTTCATTACCGTCATCTTCCCGTCTCGCAGGACCTTTGAGGTCGCGGCGGTCATTTCTTTAAGCGCCTCGATAGCCGCCTCCGCCTTTGACTCCTGTATAACCCCGAGCACGGCATTGAGTATTACGACGAACATTATAATAAAGACATCCGCCGGATTCTCGTGCTCGACGGCGGCGATTATCCCGGATATGACGGCGGCGACGATAAGTATTATCGTCATCGGGTCGCAGAGCTGTTTTAAGAATCTCTTGACTATTCCGTCGTGCTTCCCCTCGGCGAGGCGGTTTTTCCCGTGCTCCGCGAGCCGGCGCTCCGCCTCGGCGGACGAAAGACCGTCTGACCCGGTGCCGAGGCTCCCGAGGACCTTTTCCTTTTCTTCAAGATAGTGCTTCATTTTCCACTCCCCCGGCGTGTTTATCCGCGGTGTGCCGCCGGCAGGCGCACCGCGACCCGGTGAATAAAAACAAAAAAGAGCGCCGACGCGCCCTCACCGGATATGAAAAGACGCATCTTCCCCAGGGGGCACCCCCAGACAAAATGAGTCTTGTTATTTAAGGCAAAACCAAACCCCCGGCGCGAACGGTAATCTGCCGCGCGGGAATTGTGATGACGGCTTGCCACGCAAAAAGCGCCAACTACTCCCCCATAGGAATATTATTTCCGTGATTATTCTAACATATCCCGCCCGCGCTGTCAAGCCCCGGAAAAGTTTTTTCAAAAATGTTGACGCGGCTCGCATTATGTGATACATTTGTAGTAACAGAAATTGCATTATGAAGGGGTGACACATGTGATAATATCAACGACCCTCAACCGGTATCTTATGCGCTTTTCCGTGCGCGAGAGTCTCGGGTATGTAAGGGCTGCGGGCTACGGAGCCTGCGGGCTGAATTTCGGCGAAAAAAAGAGCCCGCTCGACACCACGCAGGGTATCTCCTCCTACTCTCTCGAAGATATAAAGGCAGCCGCCGCGGACAACGGTATTGACATTTTTCAGACGCACGCGCAGTACTTCCCCTCTGTCGACCGGTACGGTGCGGACTACGAGGAGGCTTTCATAGATTACACCTGCCGTCAGCTAGAGGCGACGGAGTACCTCCGCGCCCGATTTATGACCGTCCACCCGCTCCAGCCCTATCACTGGGAGTCCGACCCGGAGCCGGAGCGCACGCGAGATATGAATGTGCGCGTCCTCTCGGCGATACTTGATAAGACCCGCGGCTCGGAGGTGGCACTTGCACTTGAAAACATGCCCGCCGACAGGGAGAATATTCCCTGCTCCACTATAAAATCCCTGCTTTCATTTATACACGGGGTGGGGGATCCGCGACTTACCGTCTGCTTTGACACCGGACACGCGAATGTCTCCGCCGCCAATACGTCGAAGGGTGACACGCCGGAGAAATATGTTGGCGCGCTCGGCTCTCTTATCTCCTGCCTGCATATACATGACAATTCCGCAGAGCACGACGACCACGCCCTGCCCTATGTCCCCGCCCGCGGCGGTATAAGGTGGGATAAGCTCCTCCCGGCGCTCCGCAAATCGGGCTACACGGGGACCTTCAATTCCGAGGCAGACTTCGCCGTGAAGTTCCCCGACGGCGCCTTCCTCGCCGCAGAAAAATTCCAGTATGACCTCTTCCTCACAATGACCGCGGGGTGGTCAAGCAAAGATAACGCAAATGCATCTTTTTGATTTTCAGGTTCGAGCAGCAAAATAACTGTTATGTTAATATCGCTCCGAAGTTTGTTCAATTATCTTGAATTTCACCATTACTCGTGGTATAATCAAGGCAGTAGCATTGCCGATTTCGTACGAGACTCAATGCAAAACAAAAAGGAAAAATGCCATGTTATATTCTGACAATAATATAAATGATCTTCTCGAAGCTAAAGAGGGCGAACACATCCAATTCAAAGAAGCTAAAAACCGATTTGACTTTAGTGATGCTGCAAAATGCTGCTGCGCGCTGGCAAATAACGGTGGTGGAAAGCTGGTACTGGGAGTCACTGATCAAAGACCCCGCAAAGTGGTCGGAAGCAATGCTTTTGAACAGCCTGAACGCACCCGCATGGGGCTCATTAACGAACTGAAAATTAATGTTGATTTTCAGACACTTAATTACAACGGAAAGCGAATTCTTATTTTTGATGTAAAAGGGCGTCCATTCGGTCTTCCGGTGCAATATGACGGTATAGCATGGATCTACGAGGGCGACACACTAAAGCCCATGCCGGAAAATGTAAGGCGCAATATTTATGAAGAAACAGGCACGGATTTTTCCGGAACAATCTGCAAAGGTGCAACTATTTCAGATCTAGATGAAACCGCTATCGAAAACTTTCGTATTAAATGGGTTGAAAAAAGCGGTAAAAAGCAGTTACTCACGCTTTCAAGGGAGCAAATTCTTCATGATTGCGGTGCAATTACAGATGACGGTATAACCTACGCTGCGTTAATTCTATTTGGAAAATCCGCGGCACTTGTCAAATATCTGCCGCAAGCCGAGATTATATTTGAGTATCGTTCCTCAGAAGAATCCGGACCTGCAAATCAAAGAGAAGAATTCAGAGTTGGTTTTTTTGCTTGCTACGACAGGATCTGGGAACTTGTTAATCTGCGAAATGACAAACAGCACTATCAGGA
>CALDMI010000289.1 GCA_937914815.1 uncultured Clostridia bacterium | reverse complement strand
GCCTGATGCGGCACGAGACTGCGGCGGCTGTCGGATTCTGCGCCTCTGTCGGCTGCGGTGAGCAGGACGGTTGCGGCGGCGCGTCGACCACCTGCCAGATTACAACCGATACAGAGGAGATCTGCGACAGTATACTGTCTGCCATTCCGGAGATACGCGACGTTCTTCTCCTTGATGCGGAGGCAATCTATGAGGGCGACCCTGCCGCGCGCTCCGTCGGCGAGGTCATACTCTCATATCCCGGCTTTTACGCAATATCAATATACAGAATAGCGCATCTCTTCTACATGCAGAGGGTTCCGTACATTCCGCGCCTTATGACCGAATACGCGCATGAGAAAACCGGCATAGATATCCATGCCGGCGCAAAAATAGGGAGGCATTTCTTCATAGACCACGGAACCGGTATAGTAATAGGCGAGACCACCACAATAGGCGAGCATGTGAAGCTCTACCAGGGCGTCACTCTCGGGGCGAAGAGCTTTGAGCTCGACAAAAACGGAAACCCGGTCAAGGGAATAAAGCGCCATCCCGATATAGGCAATAATGTAATAATCTACGCAAACGCCACGATACTCGGAGGAAACACAAAAATAGGCGACGGCTGTGTGATAGGCGGAAATGTCTGGCTGACCCATTCGGTGGAGTCAGGGAGCGTCGTATACTACGACGGCGGCACAAAACGCTGAACGGAGGACTTATGAACACCGATTTCGGATATTTCCCGGGACATGTGCGAAAGTGTCTGACATTCTCCATAGATGACGGAAATGTCAGGACGGACAGAAAATTCATATCCGTGATAGCTCCCGCCGGAATAAAGGGAACCTTTAACCTTGTTCCGGACAACCTCGCGAAATATACCGATGATTATATCCGCGGACTGTACGGTACATACGGCGTCGCAAATCATACCGTACACCACCCGCACCTCCTTGATGAGCGGTATATCACCGCAATTACAGATGAGCCGTTCTGTGAGCCGTGCGCCGACCCGGAGAAGATATACCGCGTCCCCGGCGCCCCGGGGCTTCTCCTCCGCCGCCATCCGCAGGGGTGGAGATATGACGCTCTGATAGGTGATTATATGCGCTTTGTCGACGAGGGAAAGCGACGGATAGAGGAGATTTTCGGAGAGGGGAGTGTCACCGGATTTGTGTACCCCTTCTTCCGTCAGCACGACCCGGTGCCGGAGCTTATCCGTGCGCGGGGGTACACCGATATACGCAGGACCGGACCGGAGTGCGGTAATGACGGCTTTGCCATGCCGGACCCTATGGACTGGGTGTATACCGTGGGGCATGACCGGCTCTCCGGGGTTTCGGAGCGGTATTTTGCCTTTCCGGATGACGGAGAGATGAAGTTTTTCTGCCTCGGTGTCCATTCCTCCGATTACGACTCTGATGACGGTTGGGCGTCCCTCGGCTCCTTTGTCGACTCCGCTGTGAGACACAGCGGGGAGTATTATACCGATACGGTAGCCGCGATATTCGCATATGCCGCGGCGGCGTCAGCAGCCCGCGCCGCATCGGACGGCAGTTGGCTTGTAAATCCTACGGATATTGCCGTTTATGTGAAATGCGACGGTGAGCCGCGCGTTCTCCCCCCGCACTCAAAGACCCGGATTTCCCTGTGAAAAAAGAAAAGACATTTTCCTGCCGGAAAATAAAAAAAGAGCCCTCACAGGCGCGGTACCGCAGCACACCGGGAAATTCCCGGATGACGGTACAACTCAGCCTGTGCAGGGCTCTTTTTTAGTATGTGTGTTTTTCGGATTTTGACGGGATTTTGTACCCGTCAAGCCCTCTTTCGCATATCGCGCGGAAAATTCTTCCCCTCGCGTGCGGGTAGTCGGCTTCAAGTGCGGACAGCGTCGCTTTCATTTTCTCCCGCTCTGTCGCGTGGTCCTCGGGGCAGGGTGATTTTATAACCGGGAGGGCAACTTTCTTAGCGTAGGAAATTATGTCACATTCCTTTGTATAGATCATCGGGCGAATCAGCGTGAGGTCCCGCCCGTCAAGGCGCGTCACGGGAGAGAAGGTCGAGAGCCGGGAGCCGAAGAGCATATTCATCATAAAGGTCTCGACTATGTCGTCCGCATGGTGCCCGAGCGCGAGCTTGCGCGCGCCGACCGCCTCCGCCTCCGAATAGAGCGCGCCGCGCCGCATACGGGAGCAGAGCGAGCAGGGGTTCGGCTCTCGCCTTATGTCAAACACAATCTTTGCAATATCTGTTTTGACCGTCCGGTATCCGACCCCGGCGTCCCGGCAGAAGTCGGCGAGCGCAGACGGGGTGGGGGAGTCAAAGCCCATGTCTATATTTATTCCGATAACATCGAATTTCCGGGGGTAGAATTTCCGCAGCTCCGAGAGCGCGCGGATAAGCGTCATGGAGTCCTTCCCGCCGGAGAGCCCGACGGCGTTGAGGTCACCGTCGTCTATCATCATATAATCGTCGACGGCGCGCCGTAGACCCGACAGTATTTTTTTCATGTAACGGCTCTTTACCTCCAGCATATACTGTACCTGAACCCACAAAAAAGAAAAAGGGAGGGGCAGTATGGCAATCAAGATATACATAGACCAGGGGCACAATCCGCGCGGATACAATACCGGCGCAGAGGGGAACGGATTTTACGAGCAGGATATAACCTATCGCGTAGGTGAGCTCCTTTACGGGTACCTGTCGGCAAACGGAAACTTCACCCCGCGCCTCTCGCGACCTGAACCGGATACAATACTCGGCACGGATAATCAGTCGAGCCTGACAGCCCGAATAAGAGAGGCGAATACATGGGGCGCGGATGCGTTTGTGTCAATTCACACCAACGCGTCGGAGAATCCTGACGCCAACGGCTCGGAGGCTCTTGTATACGGACCGGGCGCGACAGTTGCCGTAGCCCTCGGTGAGAGTATTCTGGCACAGCTCGCGCTTGTCACGGGGCTTCGCAACCGGGGGATAGTATACCGCCCGGGGCTCTATGT
>CALDMI010000288.1 GCA_937914815.1 uncultured Clostridia bacterium | reverse complement strand
CCCTTGGAGGTAGAAACGATCGCTATTCCGAGACCGTTCATGACCTTCGGCATATCTTCACAGTTCGTGTAGATACGGAGACCCGGCTTTGACACTCTGCGCAGACCGTGAATGACCTTCTGCTTGCCGTCGGTATACTTCAGAGTTACTCTGATTATACCCTGCTTGCCGTCCTCCACTATCTGGAAGTTCTTTATATAGCCCTCGTCAAGAAGTATCTGTGCTATCGACTTCTTGAGGTTGGACGCGGGGATATCAACAGTAGCATGCTTCGCGTCGTTTGCGTTTCTTATTCTTGTAAGCATGTCTGCGATTACATCTGAGATCTGCATTTTATTATCCTCCTGTATGCAAGTTACTTTTTCTTGCTGCCGTGCGGTGCGCGGCGGCTGACCGGCGGTTAAATCCGCCATAGGGACTTCATTTCTCCCCTGCGGCTTTCCTACCGGTAGTTTCAGAGAATTTCGTAGCCCGGAATATCCGGGATTACCCGAAAATCCGAGGTTTTACCAGGATGCCTTCTTTACGCCCGGAATCTCGCCCTTGTAGGCAAGCTCACGGAAGCATATACGGCAAATTCCGTACTTACGGAGGTAAGCGTGAGGTCTGCCGCAGTTCTTGCATCTGTTGTACTGACGGGTCGAGAACTTGGGTTCTGCCTGCTGCTTAAGTATCATTGACTTCTTAGCCATTCTTCTCTATCCTCCTGATTACTCTGCGAAGGGTGCGCCCATGAGGGTGAGCATCTCTTTCGCCTCGGCATCCGTCTTTGCCGTGGTAACGAACACAATATCCATTCCGCGGATCTTGTCGACCTTGTCGTACTCAATCTCGGGGAATATCAGCTGCTCCTTGAGACCGAGGGCATAGTTTCCTCTGCCGTCAAAGCCGTTCGGATTGATACCCTTGAAGTCGCGGACTCTCGGAAGGGCGAAGGTGAAGAGCTTATCCATGAACTCATACATCTTCTCGCCGCGGAGAGTAACCTTTACGCCTATCTTCATGCCCTCACGGACCTTGAAGTTAGCGACCGACTTACGGGCGTATGTGGGAACAGCCTTCTGACCGGAGATGAGGGTTATCTCATCGATTATGGAATCGATAACCTTCGAGTTCTCGCGGGCGTCGCCTGCGCCTACATTGATAACTATCTTGTCAAACTTCGGAATCTGCATTACCGAAGAGTAACCGAACTTCGTCATAAGAGCGGGAGCGACTTCGGTCTTGTATTTTTCAAGAAATCTTGACATCGTTTTCCCCTCCTATCACATTTCCGCGCCGCACTTTACGCAGCGGCGGGTCTTCTTTTTCTTATCTCCGTCGAGGGTTATCTCGACCTTGAAGCGTCTGCCGACCTTGCACTTCGGGCAGACGAGCTGTACCTTGGACGCATAGAGCGCGCCCTCGGTCTTTACTATACCGGATGTCTCGCCCTGACGGCGCGCCTTGGTGTGCTTTGACACCATGTTCGCACCGGCAACTATTACCTTGCCCTCCTCGGGAGAGGTGGCTATGACCTTGCCGACAGTTCCCTTGGAATTGCCGGAGATAACGACAACGGTATCGTCTTTTCTTATATGAAGCTTATCCATCATCATTTCCTCCTCAATTACAGAACTTCCGGCGCGAGAGACATTATCTTCGTGAAGTCATGCTCACGGAGCTCTCTTGCGACAGGCCCAAAGATACGGGTGCCCTTCGGGGTCTTGTCATCCTTTATAATAACCGCGGCGTTCTCATCAAACTTGATGTAAGAACCGTCGGCACGGCGGGTCTCCTTGACAGTTCTTACGACGACTGCCTTGACAACCTCGCCCTTCTTGACAACTCCGCCGGGAGCAGCCTTTTTAACGGCGCATACGATTATATCGCCGATAGCTGCATAGCGACGGCCGGAACCGCCGAGAACTCTGATACACATGAGCTCCTTGGCACCGGTGTTGTCCGCGGCTTTCAATAACGATTGCTGCTGAATCACTGTTTTTTCCTCCTTGCTTCGGCAAGCTTTTGACCTGCCTACTGGTTAAGTGATATTATTTTGCCTTCTCTACGATATTGACGAGTCTCCATCTCTTCGTCTTGGAGAGAGGTCTGGTCTCCATAACGGCGACCTTATCGCCTATACCGCAGGCGTTCTCCTCATCATGAGCATGGATCTTTACCGTTCTCTTGATGATCTTGCCGTACTTCGGGTGACGGACATTGTCCTCTATGGCAACCACGATGGTCTTATCCATCTTGTCGCTTACCACCTTGCCGACTCTTACTTTTCTGAGCTTACGGGTTTCTGCCATTGTCATATCCTCCTCATGCATTCTTCTCACGGAGAACTGTCATCACGCGAGCGATGTCATGCTTAACATCGGTAATCTTGTGAGGATTGTCAAGCTGATTGACAGCAAGCTGGAAACGAAGATTGAAAAGCTCTTCGTTGAGAGCCGCGAGCTTCGCATTGAGTTCTTCGGCGCTCATTTCTCTTAATTCTTTTGCCTTCATTGCTTAAACCTCCTCGCTGGTATTCTGGTCTTCTTTCTTAACAAACTTGCACTTTATAGGCAGCTTGTTAGCGGCAAGACGCATAGCCTCTCTCGCCTGCTCCTCGGTGATACCGTCCATCTCGAACATAATGCGTCCGGGCTTGACAACAGCTACCCAGTACTCGGGTGAGCCCTTACCTGAACCCATTCGGGTCTCGGCAGGCTTCTTTGTAATGGGCTTATCCGGGAATATCTTTATCCAGACCTGACCGCCACGCTTTACGTAACGGGTCATTGCTATACGGGCTGCCTCTATCTGATTTGCCTTGATCCATGCGGGCTCAAGAGCCATAAGACCGAAGCTGCCGTTCGTTACCTTATTGCCGCGAAGGGCTTTACCTTTAAGTCTTCCGCGCTGAACGCGTCTGTACTTAACTCTCTTAGGCATTAACATTACTTATTGCCCCCCTCTGCCGAATTTCTTCTGAACCCGCGATTGTCACGGCGACCGCCGTCTCTGTTGTCCCTGCCGGGGCGACGGTTGTTGTCGTTTCTTCTCGGGCGTCTCTCGGATCTCTCGGGTCTCGGCTCACCGTTGTCGGCAAGGACCTCGCCCTTGTAAATCCAGACCTTGACACCTATCTTACCGTAGGTGGTGTTTGCCTCCCAGAATCCGTAGTCGATGTCGGCACGGAGAGTCTGAAGAGGAATGGTTCCCTCGTGGTAGTGCTCTGTACGGGCTATCTCAGCTCCGCCGAGACGACCGCCGCAGGAGACCTTTATACCCTTTGCGCCGAGTCTCATCGTTCTGCCTATCGCAAGCTTCATTGCGCGGCGGAAGGAAACTCTCTTCTCAAGCTGTGCAGCTATGGACTCTGCCACGAGCTGTGCATTGAGGTCGGGGTTCTTTATCTCTATGACATTGACTACTACGGGGCGGCCGACCATAGCCTCAAGCTCGGTTCTGAGCTTCTCTATCTCAGCGCCGTGGAAGCCGATTACAACACCGGGCTTTGCGCACTGTATGAAGACTCTTACTCTGCTTGCGTCGCGCTCTATCTCGATCTTCGGGATACCCGCGCTCTGGAGCTTCTTCTTCACATACTCTCTGATCTTGACGTCAGACATCAGCGTATCGCCGAATTCCTTGCGGTTAACAAACCATCTGGAATCCCAGTTCTTTATTACGCCGACTCTCAAGCCGTGGGGATTAACCTTCTGTCCCATGTCAGCCTACCTCCTTCTCTTTTACTACCAGCGTCACATGGCTGGTTCTCTTCAGTATCTGGAATGCTCTGCCCTGTGCTCTGGGCTGTATTCTCTTGAGTGTGGGTCCGGGGCATACGAAGCACTCGGAGACATAGAGATTACCGGCATTCATATTGAAGTTGTGTTCCGCGTTCGCAACCGCGCTCTTCAGCAGCTTGATAAGCGGCTCGCTGGCTATCTTGTTCGTGTTCTTGAGTATAGCCATCGCCGTATCGGTATCCTTACCTCTGATAAGGTCAAGAACGATCTGCACCTTGCGCGGAGAAATTCTCAGATATTTAAGATATGCTTTTGCTTCCATTATCGGAATTGCCTCCTCTCGCTATTGCGATATTTGTTTATTTACCGTTGTTCGACGTCTTGGAGCCTGCATGCCCCTTGAATGTACGGGTGAGAGCGAACTCTCCGAGCTTGTGACCGACCATATCCTCGGTGATATATACCGGCACATGCTTCCTGCCGTCGTGAACGGCGATCGTATGACCTACGAACTCAGGGAATATTGTAGAAGAACGGGACCATGTCTTGAGAACCTTCTTCTCGTTCTTTTCGTTCATCGCCACAACTCTGTCGAAAAGCTTCTTTTCAACATAGGGCGCTTTCTTCAAACTTCTGCTCATACTATTAATCCTCCCCTACTGTCATCTTGCGTTTCTGCGCTTGACGATGAACTTATTGGTTCTCGCCTTCTTGTTTCTCGTCTTATAGCCGAGAGCAGGCTTGCCCCAAGGAGTTACGGGTCCGGGATGTCCTATAGGAGACTTACCCTCACCACCTCCGTGCGGGTGGTCGCAGGGGTTCATGACAGAACCGCGAACGGTGGGACGGATGCCGAGGTGACGGGTCTTACCGGCTTTACCGAGCTTGACGGTCTCATGCTCGAGGTTGCCGACCTGACCTATCGTCGCCTTGCAGTCGAGGCGGACTATACGAACCTCTCCCGAGGGGAGTCTCACCTGTGCAGTGCCGTTCTCCTTAGCCATGAGCTGTGCAAACGCGCCCGCGGAGCGGACAAGCTGCGCGCCCTTGCCGGGATAGAGCTCGATATTGTGTATTACGGTACCTACGGGAATCGCGGATATGGGAAGCACGTTACCGGGCTTTATATCTGCATTCGCGCCGGAGGCGAGTACATCACCGTCGGTGACGCCGAGGGGAGCCACGATGTAGCTTCTCTTTCCGTCATCGTTCTCAAGGAGTGCTATATAGGAGGTTCTGTTCGGGTCATACTCGATACCGATGACCTTCGAGGACTCGTCCGCGCTTCTCTTGAAGTCGATAAGTCTGTACTTCTGCTTGTTTCCGCCGCCGTGGTGACGGACGGTTATCTTGCCGTAGTTATTTCTGCCGGCGTCCTTCTTCTTGGTTACAACAAGGCTCTTCTCGGGAGTCTTCTTGGTGAGCTCGTCGAACGAAGGGGTAGCCATGTTTCTGCGCGACGGTGTGGTCGGCTTGAATTTCATTGTTGCCATTTCAATTTACCTCCTGTCTTAGTTCATGCTGTCGAAGAAGGCTATTGTGGAGGAGTCCTCGGTAAGTGTTACGATCGCTTTCTTCCACTCTCCGGTATATCCGAAATGGACACCGTATCTCTTCGGCTTTTTCTTCATATTAATTATATTGACCTTTGCAACCTTCGTCTTCTTGAACATGGTCTCGACAGCCGCGGCCACATCAGCCTTCGTAGCGTCCGGGCGGACCTCAAAGCTGTAACGCTTGCCGGCGACGCCGTCCATGCTCTTCTCGGTTATAAGAGGTCTTACAATGACATCTGCATAGGATTTCATCTTGCGTATACCTCCTCTATCTTGGCAACGGCATCCTTTGCAACGATGAAGGTATCGCAGTTAAGGATATCGTAGACATTGATGGTGTTCCACTGAACGGTCTTGACGCCCTCAATGTTCGCAAAGCTCTTTATTACCTTGTCGTCGACAGCAGGAAGGACAACGAGCGACTTCTTAGCCGCGCCGACAGCCTTCAGCATGTCAACCATGGTACGGGTCTTGTACTCCTTTGCCTCGATAGCGTCGACAACGACCATCTCGCCGCCGGCAACCTTAGAGGAAAGAGCGGAGAACATAGCGACTCTCTTAACGCGCTTGTTCAGCGATACGCG
>CALDMI010000287.1 GCA_937914815.1 uncultured Clostridia bacterium | reverse complement strand
GAGTTCTTTTACCCCTGCGTCGAGAGCGGCGGCACCCGTGTATACTTTTCCGGCACCGTCCGCCGCGGATGAGACACCGTCGGTGTAATTTTCAAGTCCGTCGTAGAACTCCTTGTAGGAGCTGAGAGAGGAGAGAAGAGAGGTGATGCTCTCGCGCCCGGCTTTCGCCTTTGCGAGATTTTCCTTGAGCGCCGCCTGCGCCTCCTCGCCCTGCATTGCCGTGTCGGTGTTAGCCTCGATAAGGGCTTTCACCGCCTCGCTCTTCATCTGCTCGTCGACCTGCGCGCTTATCGTCGCCTTGACGGTGTCGCTCTGCATCTGCGCGTCTATGGCGCCGTCAATCTTCGCCGAGCCCTCCGCACTTATCAGCCCGGCGGCGAGCGCCGCGTCATAGTCCACGACGGTGTAGCCCGCCGCGGCAATAACCGATTTTCTGACCTCCGCGCGCACAGCGGCGGTGACCTTTTCCGTGACGCTCTCGCGCACCTGTCCGGTGACCTGCGCCTTGACCCCATCGCGGACCTTAGCCGTTACATTCTCGTCGGAGAGCGAGTCGAGCACGGCGGCGAGGGTCGCCGCGTAAGTTTCGACCGTGAGGGCGGGGACATCTATTCCTGCGGCTTTCAGCTGGGAGGCTGCGGTGGAGAGAAGAGAATTGAAAATCTCGAGCGCGCCGCCGTTCAGCCTGTCGTTGTTTGATACTATTTCTGTGAGACCGTCGGAGAGGTCCTTTGCCCCGTCTTTCAGGCTTTCGCTCCCGCCTTTGAGCTCCTGCGCCCCCTCGGCGAGCTTATGTATACCGGTTTTCAGCTCGTCGGCTTTCGTCACGAGGGTGGTGAGCCCGTTATAGAGGCTGTCTGCACCGTTTTTCAGCGCGGTGAGCCCGTCGGTCAGCTCGACGAGCTTTTCTTTCAGCTCATCCGCCTTTGCAAATACCGCGTCGTCAATCTTATTGAATATCGAATTTGTCGCCATCGTGACGGTGTTCGTCATTCCGAACGAGGTTGTCTTTCCGGACACCTCAAAGTAAGAGGGGAGCGACATGCCGTCGTACACCTCGCCGAGGTCATCGGAGAGACCGGGGAACGCAACCCCGAGCACCACGGCACGATCGCCGTCGTAAACGACCTTGCCGGAGCTTACGGTTATGTCGGAGAAGTCCGCGCTGTCGAATATCGCGCCGCTGAGCATGACGAACGGGACATATACCGTCTTTTCCGCTCCGTCGCTGCCTGTTATAGTCTTTGTCACAAGAGATGTGACCTCAAACCGGACGGTGAAGTCTCCCGCCGCCCCGGTAATCTCCTTTGCCGTTACCTCGCTTCCGCTAAGGAAGTATCTTATCTTCATACCGACGGGGAGTTCTCCCTCCGCCTCGCCGCTGTAATATATGTCCTTGCCGACAGAGTCCCAGACGATTGTGTCCCCGTCTTTCGTGTAGCTCTCGTCGCCTTTCAGATTTTCGGGATTCTTTATGTTTGTCTTGTCGTTAAGGCTTCCGGCGGCGCCGCTTAATCTGTCGCTGACGATTATTTTCTTTACCGTGCCGTCCGCCTCTGCTATCACATAGACGGTCTCACTCTTATAGGGCGTGCCTTGCACGGCGCCGCTTTCGGTTCCGGTACTGTTACCTGCAGATGTATTGCCGCCGTTACTTGTCCCATCGGCGAATATCATCACCCCCGTGCAGGCTGTGAGCGCTGCACAGAGAATGAGCGCCGTAAGTTTTGTGAGAAGCTTTTTCATTATGCATTTTCTCCTTTTTCGCTGTTTTCCGGCTTTGCCGGGTTGCTTTTCTTTTCGTATATTTTCGTCATGCCGAGCGTCGTTCTGCATATCCCCCCGTCACATAGCATGAGGAGAGCGGGCAGAATGAATATGACGCACGCCATTGAGACGAGTGCGCCGCGCGCCATGAGCATGCACATGGAGCTTATTATGTCGATGTCGGAATAGAGCGCGACGCCGAATGTAGCGGCGAAGAGCCCCATGCCGGAGACGATTATCGAGGGGATAGACTCCGCGAGTGCAGAGGTGACCGACTCGCGCTTACCTATGCCGGATATTCTCGCCTGCTTGTATCTCGTCGTCATGAGTATCGCATAGTCGACCGTAGCGCCGAGCTGGATTGTGCTTATACATATCGGGGCAATGAACGGGAGCGACTGTCCGGCTATGTGCGGGATTCCGAGGTTTATGAATATCGCCGTCTCTATCACGGCTATAAGTATAAAGGGAAGAGTAAGGCTCTTCTCAACAAAGAAGATAATAAGGAAGATTGCGGCTATCGATATGATGTTGACAACCTGGAAGTCGTGTCCCGTGGTCTCTATCATATCTTTCATACAGGGCGCCTCGCCTATCAGCATGCCGTGTGGGTCATACCGCTTTATTATGTTGTTGAGCTCGGTTATCTGCCCGTTCACACTGTCGGAGGCTACCTTGTAGCTTGAATTGATGAGAAGCAGCTCCCAGCGGTCGCTTTTCAGCACCTTTATTATGCTCTCGGGGATTATCTCCTCCGGGATTGACGAGCCGACAAGAGACTCGAGCCCGAGGACATACTTGACCCCGTCGACCTTTTCCATTTCGGAGATCATGGAGCGGACAGACCGGGAGGGGAGCGTCGCGTCGACGAGCACCATGTGCGTTGACGCAATGTCAAATTCCTCGGAGAGCTTGGAGTTCGCTACGACATATTCCATGTCCTTCGGCAGACATTCTCCCATGTCATAGTAGACCTCGTCATTGGTCTTCTGATAGCAGTAGAAAAACGGGGCGACGAGCAGGGCAAATATCACAAGGAATATCGGGAATTTCTTTGTAATTAAGCCCGCGACTTTGTGCATATCCGGGAGTATCGCGCGGTGCTTCGTTTTCTGCAGGGGCTTGTCGAGTAAAAGTATAAGCGAGGGCAGGAGGGTGACGCAGCCGATGACCCCGAGGACGACGCCCTTTGCCATAACGAGACCGAGGTCGCGCCCGAGGGTAAAGGTCATAAAGCACAGGGCTATGAAGCCCGCAACGGTCGTGAGCGAGGAGCCGACGACCGAGACGAGGGTTTCGTTTATCGCCTGTGCCATTGCCTCGTTCCTGTCATCCGGGTACTTCTCGCGCATGGAGTTGTAGCTGTGCCAGAGGAATATAGAGTAGTCCATCGTGACCGCGAGCTGCAAAACGGCTGAGAGCGCCTTCGTTATGTAGGATATCTCGCCGAAGAACCAGTTTGTTCCGAGGTTCAGGACTATCATCATTCCTATTGAGAGGAGGAATACAAACGGCACGAGCCAGCCGTCGAGGAATATCACCATCGCGACGAGCGCGAGGAGGACGGCTATCGTTACATATATCGGCTCCTCCCGCTCGCACAGGTCCTTGAGGTCTGTGACGAGGGCGGACATTCCGGAGACGAAGCACTGCTTGCCTGCGGCGCTTCTCACCGCGCGTATCGCGTCCATCGTCTCGTCTGCGGAGGTCGAGGTGTCGAAGAACACGGCGATGAGCGTCGCGTCCCCGGAGTTGAAGGCGTCGTATATCTCGTCCGGCAGGATTTCTTTCGGCACGGATATGTCGGCGAAGCTGTCGTACCAGAGCACCGTGTCGACGTGCTCAATTTCGCGGAGCCTTGCGGTCAGGGCGGCGACATCCCGGTCGGGCATATCCTCCGCGACAATGAATGAAAATGCTCCTTTGCCGAAGTCTTTAAGCAGCTCATTCTGACCTATGACGGTGTCCATGTCCTCCGGCAGATAGTTCAGCATGTCGTAGTTTATCCGCGTGTTGACAGCCCCAAACGCCGCGGGCACCATGAGGACGGCGCAGAGGATAATGATTAAGAGGCGGTATTTTACCACCCCTCTTGAAAATTTCATCAGGTTCACTCCTTTTTTCGTTTCACTGGACGACATTATAACCGCTCTCCGGAGAAAAAGAAATATGCAGTTTTTAGCGGAGTGACAAAAAAATAGGCAACCGCCGTGCGATTGCCTAAAATTCCGCGCCGTCAGCGCGTACTCTGTATTCTCTTTATTATGTCGTCCGAGAGACCGGAGCATACCTCGGTTATCCGCCTGACGCGGCGCCCCGCGTCCTCGTCCATGCCTCCCATTATCCAGTCAAACGAGAGACCGAAGAGGGCAGAGCGGACGATGCTTATCGTCGTCTCCCTGTCATCGTCGGAGACGCCGTCCACCTTGCCGAATGCCGTGATGATGTACTTCCTCGCTATATAATCGGTTATCTTCATGAGATACCGCTCGTATATGTCCCGGTTGACGGAATTATATATATGAAGAATAGCCCGCCGCTCCTCGGTGAGCCGGGAGAGCAGTGATCCGATACATTCGCCGAGCGAGTCGACCGTCGGGTACCTCGCTATCAGCTCCTCCGTGTCCTCCCTGACTATCGCCTCCATGAGGTCTGGTATGTCCCGGAAGTGATAGTAGAATGAGTTGCGGTTTATCCCGCACTCCTCGGCTATCATTCTCACGCTTATCTGCGAGAGCGGCTTCTCGGAGAGTAACTTCATAAATGCCGTTTTGATTGCCTGTTCGGTGAAATTCGCCATTCAGTCCTCCGTCTTTTCCGAAGATTTGAGGTGCTTTTCTATCTTGTCGATAATCATTCCGTAGGCGACGGGGTTCTTCCCACCCTCAGGGATGATTATGTCGGCGTACTTTTTCGACGGCTCGACAAACGCCTCGTGCATCGGCTTTACCGTAGTTAAGTACTGCTCGACTATCGAGTCGAGTGTGCGTGCGCGCTTTTTGACATCGCGCACAATCCGTCGCACTATGCGCACGTCCGCGTCCGTGTCGACAAATATCTTCATATCAAGAAGATTACGGAGCTCCTCATTTTCAAATATAAGTATCCCCTCAAGGAGGATTACCGGGGAGGCGTGTACGGTTCTCGTCTCTTTCGCGCGGTTATGGACGGTGTAGTCATAGACCGGGGACTCTATGTCCTCCCCGGCTTTGAGCCGCCGTATGTGCTCGCAGAGGAGGGAGGTGTCAAAGGCGTTCGGGTGGTCGTAGTTGAGCGCCGCGCGCTCCTCGTATGTGAGCTCGTCGTGCGCCTTGTAGTAGTCGTCGTGCCGGAGGAGACTTATCCGCTCCTCAAAGCAGGCGGCGATGTTTTTTGCGAGGGTGGTTTTGCCGCTTCCCGTGCCGCCCGCTATGCCGATTACCGTTATTTCTGCCATTTTTGTTTGCCTTCCCGGGCGGATGTCCGCCGCATATCGAAATATGAAAAATTTACTCCTCGGAGGTTATCATCCTGTATACGAGCGGAATGTGCCCGGGCGCCTTGTCGCCTATCTCAATTGCGGCGAGATACTCCGCCTCCGCGGCAGAGAGCCGGCTCTCGTCGGAGGTGAAGAGCACCGCGAGAGTGTCACCAACAGAGACCAAATCGCCGCGCTTTTTCTCTATACTTATCCCGGCGGTGAGGTCTATTGCGTCCTCTTTTCTCGCCCTACCCGCGCCGAGCGTCACGCCCGTGAGACCTATTCTCTCGGTGTCCATATGCGTTATGTACCCGCCGCGCGCGGCTTTGACCTCGCGCCGGTATTTTGCTTCGGGGAACTTCTCCGGGTGGGTGCAGAGCGTCGCGTCGCCTCCCTGCGTCTCTATCCATTCGCAGAACTTGCGATACGCCGCCCCGGAGGTGAGAGTCTCCTCCGCTTTCCTCCTCGCGTCTTCAGCCGTGAGACCGAGCGCCAAGTGGAGCATCGCGGCGGAGAGGGACAGACACACCTCGCGAAGGTCACTTTCCCCCTCTCCGCGGAGCGTCGCAATAGCTTCCTTGACCTCGGAAATGTTGCCGACCGCCTTGCCGAGTGGGAGAAATCAAATTGAAAGTAGGTCGCCGATTGATA
>CALDMI010000286.1 GCA_937914815.1 uncultured Clostridia bacterium | reverse complement strand
GATAGGTCCCTTCTGCTTAAACCTCATACCGACCGCAGTGATATCCGGCATGGACTTTATAGCCGATATAGCGCTCGCGTTCATTGCTTTCTCAACCGGTGAGTTCTTCAAGTTCGACGTACTCAAAAAGAACGGGGCAAAGGTAGTTGTCATAACCGTGCTCGAGTCTCTTATGGCGTCGCTGCTCGTGTTTATTCTGACGTACTTCGTTCTCCGGCTCGACCTCTCCTTTTCCCTCGTCCTCGCGGCTCTCGCGGCGGCGACGGCGCCGGCGTCAACGGTAATGACGATACGGAGCACCGGGGCGAAGGGCGACTTTGTCGAAACGCTCTTACAGGTTGTTGCGCTCGACGATGTTGTCGGGCTCATCGCTTACAGTATCGCAATCTCGGTTGCGGTGGCGGCAAAGACGGCGCAGTTTGACATCGGGAACATATTTATCCCGATACTCCAGAACCTTGCGGCGGTGGCGATAGGTGCCCTCTTCGGCTTCCTTATGAAGGTGCTCATGCCGAAGAAGCGCTCTACCGACAACCGGCTGATAATCTCCGTCGCCCTGCTCTTCAGCTTCTGCGGGATATGCACGGCGATGGACATCTCCCCGCTGCTCGGCTGTATGGTCATGGGCACGGTGTACATCAACATAACGAACGACGACAAGTTATTCAAGCAGCTGAATTATTTCAGCCCGCCGATACTTCTTCTCTTCTTTGTGCGCTCCGGCGTCAATTTTCAGCTCGACGCTCTGTTCGGCTCCTCGTCAATCGGGGCAGTGCCGCTCATAGTTGTCGGAGTTCTATACTTCTTCGTCCGGATTGCCGGAAAGTATTCCGGCGCGTATCTCGGGTGTCTTGCCGTGAAGAAGGACAAAAAGGTACGGAACAACTTAGGTCTCGCGCTGATACCCCAGGCGGGGGTCGCGATAGGTCTTGCGGCGCTCGGCGCCCGGACGCTCGGCGGTGAGGACGGCGCGGCGCTCGAAACAATTATACTCGCGTCAAGCGTTCTCTACGAGCTCGTCGGTCCGGCGTGTGCAAAGCTCTCGCTCTATCTCTCCGGCTCTTACTCAAACGTTCTCGAGGAGATAGCCCCGGTCGAGGACGCGGACAAGAAAAACGAGGTCGAAAAGCTCGTCGAGCGGATAGAAAAAATCCGCGCGGAGCTACCCGAAAACAAGCCCACCGCCGTAGAGGAAGAGGAACGCGCCTTCCTCGAGGCGGCGGAGGAAGAATATGCCGCACAGTATCAGGCGGCGCGCCGACCCTTCGGGCGGCGAAGATAAGGAGGACAAAATGCAAATCAACGATCCTATTGCAAATCTGCTCGGCGACTGGTCGGTAACGCTCACGCTGCCGTCGGTCATTCTGCGTGTCTGCATAGCGCTTGTGCTCGCGGCTATAATCGGCTGTGAGAGATCAAGCAAGCGGCACTCCGCAGGACTCCGCACATTCATTCTTATAACTCTCGCGTCGGCAATCGCCATGATGCTCGATATGACCATAATCAGAAACACGATGATTGGAGTTCCGCTCCTTTCCGCCGCATGTATAATCGGCACGGCGATGCTCTCCGGCAACTCTATTCTCTTCTCGTCACGCAGTCAGATAAAGGGGCTCACAACATCTGTCGGTCTCTGGTGCTGTTGTATTCTCGGGCTCGCCGCCGGGGCGGGATACTACACTCTGACGCTCATTGCCTTTGTCGCGCTTATCGCGATACTCGCCGTCCTGCCGTCGGCGGAGATATATCTGAAAAACCGCTCCAATCACTTTGAGATACACCTCGAGCTTAAAGACAAGATGTACCTTCGAGACTTTGTTACGACGATACGCAGGCTCGGGCTCAGGATAGACGACATCGAGCAGAACATGGCATACACCGGCTCCGGGCTCAGCGTCTACACGATAACGCTGACAATCGACAGCGAGGAGCTGAAAAAGTACAAGACGCACAGCGAGATAATCGAGGCTATCGCATCTCTTGACTACATAAGCCACATAGAAGAAATGAACTGATATATCGCCCGCCCCGGGTTATTTACCGAGAAAGCAGGCAAAGAAAAATAAAAAGCACCGCCCGGCGCGTATTCTGCACCGGGCGGTTTTGTTACGTTTTGTTTACATTTTTTGCTTTGCGGATTACTTTATAAGCTCGCGGACGCGGAGCGAGACGCCGCAGGCGGCGGCTATATCATAGCACTTTTCGAGCTGCTCCTCCGTCAGGGTCTGGCGGACGACGGAAAAGGCGACCTCCGGCACATATTTTTTCACCTCGCGTGCGAATTCAAGTATAGCCGGAAAGGCGGAATTTCCGTA
>CALDMI010000285.1 GCA_937914815.1 uncultured Clostridia bacterium | reverse complement strand
CCGAGACTATATATGAGATTGAGGACGAGTGCCGCGAGCTCTACGAGCTCCGCTCCTTCAAAATACTTCCGCACTTTCCCCCGTCGGAGTATTCGCCCGCCCGCCTCCCGGAGATAGCGGTCGAGGCGTCGCTCTGCAAGGCTGTGACAAACGGATTTTTCACAAATGCCGAGTACACGGACGACGGAGAGCGTATAACCGTCGCCCTGCCTTTTTTTGACGACGGCATAGACTTTGTCAAAAACGCGAATACCGAGGCGATACTTTCAAATATCCTCCGCAGCCGATACTCCGTCGCGCGTACATTCCATATCGTGACAAGCGACAGAGCCGAGGCAGCCGCAAGAGAGTGGGAGGAGAGAAGAGAGCAGACCCTCCGCGACGCAGAGCGGGCTTCCGCCGCGCGGATAGCCGCCGAAAGAGAGAGCGCGAGGGCAGAGGCAGAGCGCGAGGCAAAGGAGAGCGACCCGTACAGCGGTTTCACCGCGCGCGCGGGAATATCCGATGCCGCTAATGTCGCCGAAACGGTAAGCGAGCATATCTTCCGCTTCGGCGGGACTACATATAATACCGAGGGGGCGAGCCCGATATTCGGTGAGCCGTTTGAGATAAGCGAGCCGACGCCGATATCCTCCGCCGCCTCCGTCCGCTCCACCGCTCTGATGCTCGGCACCGTCTTTGAGGTGACGACAAAGGAGTCGTGGAAGGGCGACAGAATAAATGTCACAATAGGAATATCCGACGGCGGGTCGGGAATATACCTCCGCCGGTCTCTCCTGCCCGATGAGGCAGCGTTTGCAAACGACCTGAAGGTCGGGACGCATGTCGCCGCTCTCGGAAGAATACAGAGAGATAAATTCGATAACGAGCTCAGTATAAACCTCCGCGCCCTTATGAAAATAGGGGTAGTAGAGCGCATGGATAACGCACCGGAAAAGCGCGTAGAGCTCCACCTGCATACCAATATGTCGCAGATGGACGCCCTGATAACCCCGGCACAGCTTGTAAATACCGCGATACGCTGGGGACATAAGGCGATAGCCGTTACCGACCACGGAAATGTACAGGCGTTCCCGGAGGTCATGCTCGCACTTGAAAAATCAAAAAACGAGGACCTGAAAATACTCTACGGTATAGAGTGTTACTATGTAAACGATACACAGCGCTGTATATTCGGCGACGGCTACGGCGGCTTTGACGACGAAATAGTCGTGTTCGATATTGAGACCACCGGTCTCTCAAACCGTACCTGTAAGATAATAGAGATAGGCGCGGTGAAGATAAAGGCGGGCGAGATAGTCGACCGCCTGGACACCTTCGTCGACCCGGAGTGCCATATTCCGGAGAAGATAACCGAGCTGACATCGATAACCGATGAAATGGTCGCCGGCGCACCCCATGAGGCAGAGGCTGTCCGCGCCTTCCTTGACTTCGCCGGAGATGACCTTCTGATAGCGCATAATGCAAACTTCGACGCCGGGTTTATCCGCGTCGCCTCCGAGAGATGCGGGTACAGCTTCAAAAATCCCTATCTCGATACCGTCGGTCTTTCGCGCTACCTTAACCCGGAGCTTAAAAATCATAAGCTCGATACGATAGCCGAGCACTATAAGCTCGGCGACTTCCACCACCACCGCGCGTCGGATGATGCGGAGATGCTCGCGTATATATTCATGAAGATGACCGAGCAGCTGCGGGCGGAGGGCGCGGATAACTTCGAGCTCATGAACGCCGCAATGCGTGAAAAGGCGGACCCCCTTGTAATAAAGCCGCATCATATGATAATCTTCGCCCGCAACGCCGTGGGACTGAAGAACCTTTATAGCCTCGTCTCGCACAGCTATCTCGATTATTACAGGCGTAACCCCCGTATGCCGCGCTCGGTGATAGAGCAGTACCGCGAGGGGC
>CALDMI010000284.1 GCA_937914815.1 uncultured Clostridia bacterium | reverse complement strand
GGAAATTCCGAGCGTGCGGCGGAGCGGAGTATGTTCTGCTCCATGAGCCCGAGAAAGTCGGTAAATTCATACACGCCCCCGGCATATGCGCGCTCCGCGAGCTCGGTGAGGCGCTTTTTTGTAAGCTCCGCCTCGTCCATTATCCGAGAATATCAACAGGGTAGAGTATTTTCAGCTGTGCGACCTTTGAGGAATATGCCTGCTGCTGTTTTTCGGCAAGGAGCGCTTCCTTTATTCTGCCCTTGACATCGGAGAAAGAAATTTTCTCGCCTGTGCTCTTTTTGTTCAGGCGGATTATGTGATAGCCGAACTGGGTCTTCACCGGCTCTGCCGTTATCTCGCCCTCCTTCATCGCAAATACAGCCGCGTCAAACTCAGGGACCATCTGCCCCTTGCCGAAGTCGCCGAGGTCTCCGCCGTTTTCCTTTGACGGGCAGGAGGAATACTCGCGCGCCGCGTCCTCGAAAGTTATCTTTCCTGCCGAAATGTCAGAGTATATCTCCTTTGCCTTGTCCTCTGTGTCGACAAGAATGTGCGAGGCGTTCACCGTCTCGGGGGCGACAAACTTGTCGGCGTTCTCGTTATAGTATTTTTCCGCCTCCGCGTCGCTCACCGTGATTGACGAGAACGCGCGCTCCGCATTGTAATTTATAAGGAGCCTGTCGCGCAGCTTTGCGAGCTGTGCCTTGAACTCCGGCTCCGCCTCGAGGAGGTTGCGCCGCGCGTCAAGGAGGAAGAGCTTGTTGTCTATAAGCTGCTCGAGTATTCTCTTTCTCCCCTCCGGGGTATTGTAGGCTCTCCCGCGCTCTCCGAGCTCTGCAAGAAATTCGTCGACATCTCTGTCGCTTATCGGCATGCCGCCGACGTTTGCAAGTATTCTTTCGTTCATGGTATTTTCTCCGTTTCATATTTTTGTTGATTTATGTAAACTTATAATTACATTCTGTTTGCTTTCGGTTATTCCCGAAGCCCTTTCGGATAATAGTTCTTTATCCTGTCGCCGACGCGCTTTCCCCCGCCGAGGGCAGCCCCGCAGTAGCAGACGGCGATATATCCGTCGCCCCCACTACTCGCGCTCTCTATCTCCTCGCCGTGCAGATACTGTTTTATCCGCGGGTCACCGGGGGGGAGTACTTCGCGCCGGCGCATGAGGCTCCCGTAGGCGGAGAACAGCTGATGATGCGG
>CALDMI010000283.1 GCA_937914815.1 uncultured Clostridia bacterium | reverse complement strand
CGCCGTCGTCCCGCCGCGGTAGGTCTTGGTTATGTTATTTACCAAAATGGCTTGATTGATTTTTTCATTCATAAAAAGGTTCTCCTCCGGGGCACATACCGGCACCCGTGTATTGTTTTTTCATTTTACGCGTCAATCCCGTTCACATGCAGGAGCCCGCGGTAGATCTCCGTAAGAATATCACTCACCTCATCCTCCGTGAGTTTCAGATACCCCGTGGCGGCAAATACCCCCATACCGTGTATCGAAATCCACATGGTGTAGTGAAATTTCCTCGCCTGCTCATATGACATTCCTGTAGACGCGGAAATTCTTTTCGCCGCCTCTTCTACCATATTCTCGCCGACCGTCCCGCCGACAGTCTCGGCGTTGTCCATAAACAACATTCTGAACATATTGGGGTATAACCGACCAAATCGCACATACGCCATGCCCATGCACTTGTACGCCGGATATTTCCCCTCGGCGGCTATCTCCGCCGTGACGCGCGAGTACGTGTCTGCCGCCCGCGCGATAAGTTCGCGCCGCACCTCCTCCATTCCGGAAAAGGCGTCATATATCGGCTGTGTCGAGCAGCCGATCTCCCGGGCTATGCTCCGGGCGCAGACCGCGCCCTCTCCCCGCTCTGTCAGTATCTTCTCCGCGGCGGCGACTATGTCCTCCCGCCGTACACTTTTCTTTGCTCCCATATACCGCTCCGATAGCTTTAAGATAACATGCGTTATCTATCAATTAATATTATACGCCGGAAAGTAAAAAAGTCAATACCTTCCGGCGAAAAAAGCGGCGAATCAAGATTTCTGCAAAACTGACCATAACACGGGGCGACAGCCGCATTTCACAGCCGTCAGGCTATTTCACATTTTCCGGGAGGAAAATATTTCACGCGGCGTAAGCCGGGGCGCCGCAGATTTTGCGGAAGAATCGCCGAGCGTGGGGCGATAATCGTATACAATACGCTGAGTCCTAACGGTCGACGGCAGAATTTTCGACCTTGCCGAATAGCAGCCGGGGCGCCGCAGATTTTGCGGAAGAATCGCCGAGCACGGGGCGATAATCGTATACAATACGCTGAGTCCTAACGGTCGACGGCAGAATTTTCGACCTTGCCGAATAGCAAGCCGGGGCGCCGCAGATTTTGCGGAAGAATCGCCGAGCGCGGGGCGATAATCGTATACAATACGATGAGTCCCCGCACTCGACGATAGATTTATCGGTCTTCCCAAAAGATGCAAGCCCTACCTTATAAAGTTTGTACGCGAACGCTTACTCTCCCTCTCCGGCATCTGCACAGCCGACAGCGCGCGCACCGCCCACGCCATATTCCGCCCGAGGGTGCGCATGGTCTGCAGCCCCTCCTCGTCCTGCAGAACCTCCTCCGGCGTGTTACCGTGCACCGAGTTCCAGTACTGGGAGGTGATTATCGGCATTTCGTTTATGCTGAAATACTTATTGAGCCTGTCAAACGCGGCAGAGGCTCCCCCGCGGCGGCAGGAAACCACGGCGGCGGCGGGCTTTCCGCGGAAGTACTTTCCCGAACAGTAAAACACGCGGTCAAGAAGAGAGGTCAGAACACCGTTAGGACCCGCGTAATAGACCGGAGAGCCTATCACAATGCCGTCCGCCGCGACCATCTTCTCGCGCAGCGACATGTAATTTTCATCGTGAAAAACGCACACGCCCCCGACCTTTGCGCAAGCGCCGCAGCCGACACACCCGCGCACCGGCTCTGTCCCTATGTGGTGTATCTCCCATTCGACCCCGCACTCTGTGAGCGCGCGCCCAACCTCGGAGAGCGCGGTATATGTACAGCCCTCGCGGTGCGGGCTCCCGTTTACAAGCAATATCTTCATAAAAAACTCCTCCAAAATCTCTATTTTCTTGATTTTACTCTTCCCTTTCATTTTATCATATCTGATACGGCTTGTAAAGGTTCCGGGCAGATTTTCCGCATACGCTTGACAATCCGGTTCAAATGATATATAATGTGTTCATATTATGGCGTATATATTCATGTATTGAACACACAAAGCCGTAAAAAACAGCTCTGACGCGCGATATATTCGTCAATATCCATTCCGGAGGGCACAAAAATGAACATAAAAAGAAACATTCTCCTGAACCCGGGACCGTCGACCACCACCGACACGGTGAAGCTGGCACAGGTCGTCCCCGACATCTGCCCGCGGGAGCGCGAGTTTGCCTCCCTCATGGGAACTCTCCGCTCCGATCTCCTCCGCATCGTACATGCACCGGAGGGTGAATTTACCTCGGTGCTCTTCTGCGGCTCCGGCACGCTGAACATCGATGTATGCCTGAACTCCCTGCTCCCGGCGGAGAAGAAAATCCTCATAGTCAACAACGGCGCATATTCGACGCGCGCCGCCGAAATATGCGAGTACTACGGGCTCCCGCATATAAATCTCCGCCTGCCTATCGACACACCGGCAGACCCCGGCGCGGTCGAGAAAATCCTCGCCGATAATCCTGACATCGCGATAGTGCACACGACGCACAACGAGACCGGAACCGGGCTCTTAAACCCGATAAAGGAGATAGGCGCCGCGGCGCACAGGCACGGCGCGATATTCACGGTGGACACCACCTCCACCCTCGCCATGCGACCGATAGATGTTATCCGCGACAATATAGACTTCTGCATGGCTTCGGCGCAGAAGGGGATCATGGCGATGACCGGACTCTCCTTTATAATAGGCAGAACCGCGGAAATCGTGAAATCAAAGGACTATCCCCGCCGCTCCTACTACTGCAACCTCTTTCTGCAATATGACTATTTTGAAAAGACCGGACAGATGCATTTCACCCCTCCGGTGCAGACGATATATGCGGCAATACAGGGCTTACGCGAATATTTTGCCGAGGGCGAGGAAGCAAAATGGGCGAGACACACAAGGGTGTTCAACGCGATACATGAGGGGCTCGACGCCCTCGGCTTCCGCGACCTTATCCGGCGTGAGTGGCAGTCCGGGCTCGTCGTCTCGCCGATATACCCCGACGACCCGAATTGGGATTTCGGGCGGATACATGACTACTGCTATGAGCGTGGATTTACAATCTACCCCGGCAAGGTCTCGGACACCGACACCTTCCGCCTCTGCGCCCTCGGTGCGATAGACGAAAAAGATATACACGACTTCTTCCGGGTGTTCCGCGCGGCGCTCGACGACTGCGGCGTCGCGGTCCCGGTAAGATATAAGGAGGCAAAATAATGAAAACGGTATACACCTGCTTCTGCACCGATGTGATACACGAGGGGCACCTGAATATTATAAACGAGGCGAAAAAATACGGTGATGTCACCGTCGGCGTGCTTACAGACGCGGCAATGATCCGCTTTAACCGCTTCCCCACCGTGTCCTTTGACGAGCGCGTAAACCTCGTGAAAAGCATACACGGGGTGTCACATGTCGTCGTGCAGGAGGACGTCATGTACGACAGAATAGTCAAGGAAATCCACCCCGATTATATAATTCACGGCGACAACTGGCTCACAGGTCCCATGCGGGCTATCAGAGACGATGCGGAGCGCGCCATCGCCGCCTACGGCGGGAAAATCATAGATGTCCCCTACACATACAGCGAGGCTGTACAGCACACCGACAAGATAATAAAGGAACGCCTCGCCATGCCGGAGTTCAGAAGGAGGCGCCTGCGCCAGCTCCTCGGAATACGCGATATTGTAAAGGCGATAGAGGTGCACAGCGGGCTCACCGGTCTGATAGCCGAGAAAACGGTCGTCGAGCACAACGGAGAGCTCGACCAGTTTGACGCCATGTGGATATCCTCCCTTTGCGACTCGACGGCAAAGGGAAAGCCGGATATAGAGCTCGTCGACATGACCTCCCGCTTTCGCACAATCGACGATGTGACCGAGGTCACAACGAAGCCGATTATATTCGACGGCGACACAGGCGGACTCACCGAGCACTTTGTCTACACCGTCAGGACTCTTGAAAAAATGGGCGTCTCGGCGGTTATCATCGAGGACAAGACCGGACTCAAAAAGAACTCCCTCTTCGGTACCGAGGTCTCTCAGACGCAGGACACGATAGAGGGCTTCTCACAGAAAATAGCCGCCGGAAAGGCGGCACAGCTCACCGACGACTTTATGATAATCGCGAGAATAGAGAGCCTGATCTTAGAGCGCGGGATGGACGACGCCCTCACAAGGGCGCGGGCATATGTCGCGGCAGGGGCCGACGGAATAATGATCCACAGCAGAAAGAGCGACCCCGGCGAGATACTCACCTTCTGCGACGAGTTCCGGAAAGATAACAAAAAG
>CALDMI010000282.1 GCA_937914815.1 uncultured Clostridia bacterium | reverse complement strand
GTCTGACGGCGTGGGGTCATCTCCCCCGCGGAGCGCGAAGAAGAGAACCAGCCCGAGGACAGCGAGAAAAAGCACCGCCGCGAGCGAAATTATAAGAACTTTTTTCTTCACTTGAGTCCCCCGGGCTACGCGCCCGCATTAATAAAAACAGTTTATCAAATGTATTATATCCGAATGTCGGGCGTTTGTCAACGGTTTTACGACTTTTTCTGACCGGGCGGTGACTTTTTCCGTGGGTGAGAAAAATTGACACGGGGCGCGGCGGACGGTGCATATTCGCCGCCCCGGCGGGCAAAAATAGGAATACCGAAGAAAAAGGAAAGAAGGACAGACAAATGAAAAAAGCAGGAAAAGCAAGGGTCGCGCTCATTGTCGGGGCGCTCACCCTGCTGATAATCGTCGCCACTACGGTGGCGGTCGGCGCCTCGGACCTCGGACCCGGGGCGGACGCGATAGCAAAGCAGGGGCGGATGATAAAGAGCGGGCTCACGGGTCAGAAGATGACATTCTCAGATGTCGATTTCAAGTGTGCGCTCGGTATAACCGATTTCGACTCGGTCACCGTGACGCGGCTCCCGGAGAGCACGGAGGGGACGCTCGTCCTCTCCGGAAAGAGGGTGCGCGAGGGACAGGTGATACGGAGGCGGAGCATTGCGGCGCTCTCGTTCATTCCCGCGACGGCGGATGTCACGGAGGCGGGTTTTGCCTTTACGGTTACGGGCGGCGGGTCCGGGTGCGTAACCGAGTGTCGCCTGCGTTTTCTCGACCGGGTGAACTATGCGCCGAATGGTGCCGACGCGACGGAGGCAAGCCTCACGCTCAAGACGCAGAGCGGCGTGGCTCTCTACGGAAAAATGGTCGGCTCTGACCCCGAGGGAGACAAAATAGAGTTTCTCGCGGTGGAGTCTCCGAGGTACGGTTCCCTCACCGTTACAGACCCCGAATGTGGCGAATATCGATACACGCCCTCCCCCGAATATGTCGGTGAAGACAGCTTCGGATACGTTGTGCGGGACGAGTTCGGCAACTATTCCGGGGTCTGCCGGGTCAGCATCAACGTCGGCGTCCGCGACTATTCCGGGGTGCTGCTCGACATGGAGGGGCGGCGCGAATACGGCGCGGCGCTCACCCTCTGCGGGGCGGGAGTGACGAGCGGGGTGCTCATCGGGGGAAACGAATATTTTCTGCCGGAGCAGTATGTGAGCCGGGCGGAATTTGTCGCTATGGCGCTCTCCGCCGCGGGGATAAAAGAGGACAGCTCGATAGCCCACAGTTTCTTTGACGACGACGCGGAGATACCGGAGCACCTGCGTCGCGCGGTGGCGACGGCACAGCGGGTCGGCGTTATCAACGGAGAATTTTCCGACGGAAAGCTGCTCTTCCGTCCGAACGACACGGTGACACGCGCGGACGCGGCAGAGATACTCTCCGCCCTCTGCTCATCGGCAAAGGCGGAGGCGGGAGAGGACACCGCGGCGATGGCTGACGTCCCGCTCCGCATACGGCGTGCGATGTCCGGCATGTACTCGCTCGGCATCTTCGAGCGGGGCGAGAACGTCGCGCCCGGAGAAAAGCTCAACCGCGCGACGGTCGCCGTCTGTCTTGCGCGGGCGATGAACGTAATTAACGGGTAAGACAAAAAGGACGGCTCCGGGGCGTCTTGTCCCGGAGCCGTATCTTCGGCTGTCAAAAAGACAGCCGCTTTTTTATTTTTGTGTAGCGGTATTTTCACGCGGGTTACGGGAACACCCGCCTGTGTATCCACATCTCACCCTCGCGGACATCGCGCGCCTCGCTCTCCGCCATGCAGACGGCAATCTCACGCGGGAGATCCGACGGGGTGACGCCGTAGGAGGAAAATTTCTTCGCGAGGCGGTCGCCCGCCTGCCCGTGATAGAACGCGGCGAGGGCGCAGGCAAGGAGCTTATCCTCCGTCTGCGCGGCGAGGGCGGCGACAAAGCCGGCGAGGACATCGCCGGAGCCCGCCTTTGCAAGAGAGGAGGAGCCCGTCGAATTTATATAGACGGTATTCCCGTCGGTTGTCAGGGTGCTCGCCCCTTTTAGCATTAAGATACAGTGATTTTCCGCCGCGAACTTCTCCGCGTATTCTATTCTGTGGAGCTGTACCTCCGCGACATCTATGCCGGAGATACGCGAGAACTCAAGCGGGTGCGGCGTCAGGATAACCCTACGCGGGGAGGAGGCGATAGCGGCGAGCCCGGCGGCGCGGTCGCCGTCGGCAAGGCAGTTTATGGCGTCGGCATCAAGGACAAGGACGCCGCCGGGGGTGGCGAGGAGGGAGAGGACGAGGGCACGCAGCCCGTCTCCGAACCCGGAGCCACAGCCGATAAGCGTCGCATCCTGAGAAGCGGAGAGCGCGGTCAGCTCTTCCCTCTCCTCTGCACTCATGCTGTCGGTATCGCTTATTTTCTTATATATTATCTCGGGAAAGCGCTGACCGAGGCGGGCGCACATTGTCTCTGTTCCCGCGTATGTGACATAGCCACCCCCGCCGCGGAGCGCCGCCTCTGCCGACAGGGCAGCCGCGCCCTGAAACCTCTCGGAGCCCGTAATAAGAAGGAGCCTTCCAAACGAGCCCTTGCTCGTATTATTTTTCCTCTTCGGCAGGTGCTCATCTGCAAAGAGGTCGGTCACAAGGTGGTATCTGAAATCGAAGCGGGAGGTAATCCTGTCACGCGGGAGACCGAGGTCGTCATATACTATTCTTCCAACGTAGGAGCGGGCTGGATAAGAGACTATACCCGGCTTTATAAAGCAGAGGGCGACGGTGGTCTCGGCGGAGACGGCGAAGTCGGTTATACTGCCGTTATCCGCGTCTATCCCGAGGGGGACGTCGACGGCTATTTTATGGAGCCCGACAGCCTCACGCAGGGCTATTGCAAGCTTTTTTACATCCTCGGATATTCCGTCGTTATGAAATCCGGTGCCGAATATCGCGTCGACAGCGGCGGCGGAGGCTTTTATCTCGCCGAGCGTTTTATCGTCGGCTGTGAAATCCTTTATAACTCCTCCGGCGGCGCGGAAAGCCTCAAGATAATGCTTCCCCTCCTCGCTCCGCTGTCCTAAGTGAAATATATCATAGACAGTCACGGAATAGTCCGGCAGGAGGCGGAGCGCGGCGGCATAGCCGTCACCCCCGTTGTTTCCCCCTCCGGCGAGGACGGCGACGGTCGAGCCCGCGGGCACAGCCTCACGCACGGCGGCGGCGACGGCGTCTCCGCTCCTGCCCATTAGCTCCACGGGCGAGACCCCGAGCGAATTGTAAGAAAATCCGTCGATATCCGATATCATAGACGAAACAGCGAGCTTCATATATTCTCCCTCCGGCATTTCAGTGCCGTATTTATTCTGCTTTCAGTTTACCACAGACCGCCCGATTTTTCAAGTAAAAAATTTGCAAGAGTGATGTAAAAAACGACAAAAAACTCTTTACTTTTTGCGGTTTTGTAGTTATAATATATACAGAAGGAAAAATTATACGGTTCAGGAGGATAAAAAAGTGGCTGAAAAACTCATAATTACGATAGCACGGCAATACGGCAGCGGCGGACGGGAAATCGGAAACCGCGTAGCGGAGCTACTCGACATTCCTCTCTACGACAAGAACATAATAACCGACGCGGCAGAGCGCGGCAACCTCAGCACCGAGGTAGCGCGGGGCGCCGACGAGGTGGCGACGAACAGCCTCCTCTACACTCTCGCTATGGGCTCAAATGTCCTCGGCGCGGGGGCGCAGTTCGGCTATAAGATGCCGCTCAACGACCGGCTTTTCATACTGCAGTCGGATGTCATAAAGGGATATGCACAAAAAGGCTCATGCGTTATTATAGGCAGGTGCGCCGACTATGTGCTCCGGGACGAGAAGTCCCTGCTCCGCGTTTTCGTCTACGGCGACACGGCGCACAGGTGCGCGAGGGTTGCCCTCCGCCACCCGGAGCTCAAGTCAACGCAGGTTATGGAAGTTATCACAAAGACCGACAAGCGCCGCTCGTCCTATTATAATTTCTATACCGGAAACAAGTGGGGCAAGTATGACAACTACGACCTCGCGATAAACTCCTCTACCCTCGGTATCGAGGGTGCGGCACAGGCTATCTCCCAGTGTGCGCGCATAATTATGAACAAAGAAAATGAGGAATAAAAAGGGACCGGAGCACCGCCGCGGCGGTGCTCCGGTTCTCTGTTATATGGAATGCGCAAAATCACGGCGCGGCAGATTTGAGGAAGAATCGCCAGATGTGCGGCGATAATCGTATTCACATACGATGAGCCACACAGCCAACGATAGGAAAACTTGTTTTCCGGTCTTACCAAATATGCAAGCCGCAGCAGATTAGAAATTTTGAGGATAAACTCCCTCTGCTTTCAGGCGGCGAAACGCCTCTACAACCATTTCCTTATCCTCTTTATACGTGACGCCGTACCACTTATCGCTGTTATCAAGCATACGGACATCTGCCTTGCCCTCCTCGACAAGCTCGGAAACGACGGTAGGCAGGAAGAACTCACACTTCATAGGATTTACCGGGACGTTCTTATCGAGGAACGCGGGAAATCTCTTCACGCACTCGTCGATGTACGCCGGGCTGAAGCCCCAGAGGTTCATGGAGACGAGGGTGTCGCCGTCTATATCGTGCTCGCCATCGTCCTCTACGTAATAGATACGGTCGCCGTCGACGCCTATCTTCGTGCGCTCTACTATATCGGAGAGCATACCGTCCTTTGTGGTGCAGACGCCGCGGGAGACGGTCCCCTGCTCGGTCACCGTGTTACGGAGCTTATATCCGACCATGGCAAAGTGGTATTTATCTGTGTCCTCGGTCTCGGAGAGGAACTTATATATTTTCTCGAACGCGTGAGCGCCGTAGTAGTCGTCCGAATTTATGACAGCGAAAGGCGCGTCTACAACACCGTGACAGCAGAGTATCGCATGGGCGGTGCCCCACGGCTTCTTTCTCCCCTCGGGTACCGAATATCCGGCGGGAAGAACATCCGTCTCCTGAAAGACATATTTTACATTCAGCCCGGTGCCGGCAAGGTGCTTATCCATTACCTCGCGGAACTCGTGCTCTATCTCATGCTTTATGATAAAGACGACATCGCGGAAGCCCGCCTTTATGGCGTCGTATATCGAAAAGTCTATTATTATATGTCCCTCGGCGTCAACCTTATCTATCTGCTTGAGTCCGCCGTAGCGCGAGCCCATGCCCGCAGCCATTATTACAAGTACAGGATTTTTCATATTTTCTTATCTCTCCTACAAAAATATCTCTCTATCGGCGCCGGGACACCTCCCTTTGCCTCCGTCTTATTTTATCACGATATGCGGGCGTTTTCAAGGGGTTTCGGAAATTTATAAGCACATATCATGCAGCGGTTTGTTAATATGCATAAAAAGGCTGGGGAACATTTACGAAAAGTTTTACCCTCTATCGGCGCAGAGTGACGAAAAAAAGCGGCGGCGGGGGTTGAAATAGCCGCCGTAATGCGGTATAATGATTTGAGGAAAAAATAAATACAAGAAACGGCAGGTATCAAAATGGGCGCACTTCACATTATCGACCACCCCCTTATTCAGCACAAGCTCTCGCTTATGAGAGACGAGAACACCGCTTCAAAGGACTTTCGCGAGCTGCTCAACGAGATCTCCATGCTCATGGGATATGAGCTCACGCGCGACCTCCCCCTTGAGGACACCGTTGTAAAGACACCGATAGCCGAGGCACACTTCAAGAAGCTCGCGGGCAAGAAGCTCGCGATAGTTCCGATACTCCGCGCCGGGCTCGGCATGGTTGACGGGCTCCAGAAGCTCGTACCGAGTGCGAGAGTCGGGCACATAGGTCTCTACCGTGACCCCGAGACACACCTGCCTGTCGAATACTACTGCAAGATGCCGCCGGACATCGACAAGCGCCTCGTTATAGTTGTCGACCCGATGCTCGCCACCGGGGGCTCCTCCTCCGACGCCATCACAATGGTCAAGAAGCGCGGGGCTAACAACATACGCCTGATGTGCCTTGTCGCCGCGCCGGAGGGCGTCGAGAAGGTGCAGCGCGACCACCCGGATGTCGACATATATGTCGCGGCGCTCGACGAAAAGCTCAACGAGCACGCATACATTGTTCCCGGTCTCGGAGACGCGGGCGACAGAATATTCGGAACGAAGTAATAAGTACCGGACACGGCAAAAGGCGGCGGGCGGCAAACGGCAGAAAGCCGGGCGCGCTCTGCCGCCTTTCTTACAATAAAAGCGATTTACGGAATACAAAAATTTACCAGAGGGAGGAGAGGTCATGCACGAGATAGTTATCGGTAAGAACGACGCGGGACAGCGGCTCGACAAATTTCTCACAAAGTCGCTCGCCCTCCCGACGGGGCTCCTCTACCGCGCGATACGGACGAAGAAGATAAAGGTCAACAGGAAGCGGGCGGAAATCTCACAGAAGCTGTGCGAGGGGGATACGCTCCAGTGCTTTCTGCCGGATGAATTTTTCACGAAGGTGACGGACACCGGCTCGCTCGGGCGGATTAATCCGAAGCTCGATATAGTTTATGAGGACGAAAACATTCTGCTCGTGAACAAGCGGGCGGGGGTGACTGTGCATGAGGACGAGCACGGGGACACCGACACGCTGATAACCCACATACAGAGCTATCTCTACAAAAAGGGCGAATACGACCCCGGGTCGGAACAGAGCTTCTCCCCCGCGCTCTGCAACCGGATAGACCGGAACACCGCCGGAATAGTCATCGCCGCGAAGAACGCCGAGGCGCTCCGCGAGATGAATGACATAATAAAGGCGAGGAGGATAGAAAAATACTATCTCGCCGCGGTGCACGGTATACCCGAGCCGCACGAGGCTACTGTCACCGGGTATCTTACAAAGGACAGCGCGACGAACACGGTCAAGGTATATGACAAGCCGGTGCGCGGGGCAAAGGAGATACGGACGGCGTATCGCACTGTTGCGGTATCGGGGGGCAACGCGCTCCTTGAGGTGGAGCTTCTGACCGGGCGGACGCACCAGATACGCGCGCACATGGCGCACATCGGGCACCCGCTCATAGGCGACGGGAAATACGGCGTCAACCGCGCCGACAGGCAGAGGGGGTACAAGTATCAGGCTCTGTGCT
>CALDMI010000281.1 GCA_937914815.1 uncultured Clostridia bacterium | reverse complement strand
CCTCTGCCGACACGGTGAGTAGACCCGCCGCCGGAAGAATGAGTATCGCGGCGACAGCCACCCCCTGCACGAGCCCGAGCACGCCGCCAAGCAGCCTTGTCACTATATTGTTTCTTCTCTTCGCAAAGCCGAGCACACCGCAGAGTATCGCATGCACAAGAAGAAGCACCGCGCTGAATACAATGAACAGAAGAACGAACAGCACGGGAACCACGACCACCATTATCGGCAGGCTCACAACCGTGCCGAGGAACTCCGAGTCAAAGCACTCCACAATATTCCGCGTCTCCTCCGGCAGGGCGCTCTCATAAACTCCGGAAAGCCCCATCGCGCCGACAGTCTCGCTGACCGTCTTCCCGTCAATATAGTCCCGTATCGCCGGTATCAGCGAGCGGGCGACAATGAACGCCAGTATCGCCGCGCAGATGACGGTCATGCTCCGCACCGTCTGCCGGCAGATTCCCCGCGTCAGCCCCTTTATGAGACCTATAAGCGAAAGAACGCCTATCAGGACATAAAGTGAGATCATTACAATTTCCGTAATCTGCATTTTTCATCCTCCGAAAAAGCTGTGCTTTTTATTTTTCCTTTCATCGAGTATCGCGCCGACCTTGAGTATGGCGGCTACCGTCTTTGCGTCCCGTATCTCCCCGCGCACGACCTCCGAATAAAGGGTGTCGAACGGGACGGTCATAACATCAAGAAATTCGTCGTCATCCGGGTGCCTCTCGCCGAAGGTTATCTCCTCAGCAAGATAGATTGATATGACCTCGTTTATAAGCGCCGGGGAGGTCACGATCTCCCCGATGGGCGTGAGCCGCCCGGCAATCGCCCCGGTCTCCTCGAGGAGCTCGCGCCGCGCCGCCTCTGCTCTGTCCTCCCCGGCATAGTTCAGCTTCCCTGCCGGGATCTCGAGGGTAACCCTGCCGAGGGGATAGCGGAACTGCCGCTCGACTATCACCCGTCCGTCGGGAAGAAGAGGCAAAACGCATACGCCCCCGACGTGAAGGCACATCTCCCGCGTCGCCGGGTTCCCGTCCGGGAGCCTCACCGTGTCGCGCACGACATGGAGTATCTTTCCCTTGAATATTTCCTCGCGTGAGATGTACTCCTCGCGCAGTCCGTCGTCTCCTGAAATCATTCTGCCCTCCGGGTAAAAAGCTATGTAAACGGTTAATGACCGCGGGGGAATATTCCCCTACAAAATATAGTATAGCACATATCGCACGCGCTTGTCAATGAATATGAGGTAAACAGCGCGCGCATGTGAAAAATTGGTTGATTTTATGAAAAAACTTCAAAAATTTTATAAAATCTCCGTGAAAACTATTTATTTTTACCTGCAAATGTGGTACACTTAATCTGCCGGGGGACACCGGCAAATACCATGAAAGGGCTCCTTTCGGAGCGGTTGAGACTATGAAAACAGTTATTACGGCAAGACAGATGACACTTCGCGACAGCCTGCGCGAAACGATTGACAGGAAGCTCTCAAAATTTGATAAATTTTTCGGAGGTGACACGGAGGCATACGTCACCTGCCGCACGCGCAAGGGCGCAAAGATAATCGAAATCACCATAAATTACGGTGGCACGATGTACAGGAGCGAGGAGGAGAGCGACACCTTTATAACCGCCCTCGACCGCGCGACCGAGAACCTCGAGCGGCAGATAAGAAAGAACAAGACCCGGCTTGAAAAGCGGGTGCGCGACGGAGCGTTCAGAGCTTACGAGCCGGAGGACAACGACGAATTTGAGGAAGAGGGCAGCTTTATAATCCGCATGAAAACCTTTGTCGAGAAGCCTATGACGGCGGAGGAGGCAATCCTGCAGATGAACCTGCTCGGGCATACCTTCTTCGTGTTCACCGATACCGACCTCGGCAAAACCTGCGTCGTCTATAAGCGCAAGGACGGCGACTACGGAATGATAGTCCCCGCCGCAGACGGAAAGTGACGAAAAATCACCCCGCCCGCACAGCGCACCGGCATGCGCCCGAAGCATAAGCCGGGCACACGCAAAAGCCACATCGCAAACCCCGGTTGAATAACCAAAAAAAACAGGAACCCCAAAAAACAGAAACGAGGCTGCCCCGAAAAGGGCAGCCTTTTGTAAAATACGGTCAGGCATCAAGCTCGCGGAGCTTCCTTAATGCCGCCTCCGCGGCGGCGGTGTCCGCCGCCTTCATGTTCTTCCCCTCCCCGACGGCGAGCACGACGCCGTCGACGCTCACGGAGCGGAAATAGGTTTTCATATGCTCGGGTCCCCGCTCGCCGACCGTCTCATACTTCGGCTCCCCGCGCCGGTGCTCGGGGCGGGCACAGTATTCCTGAAGTGCGTTCTTCGGGCTCTGCGAGGGGGCGCCCCCGCCGGGCTTCAGAAACGCCGAGAGGTCAAGTATGCCGGACACCGCGCGCGTCACCGTCGGCAGGTCCATTCCGCTGTCAATATAGATAGCCCCGACAATGCTCTCAAAAAGGTCCTCCATTACCGACATCTCCTCCGAAATGCGGAGCTTTTCGTCTCCCTCTCCCATGATGAGATATCGCTGAAGCCCTATCCCGTGTATCGTTTTCGCGAGGTTTGTCTTATCCGAGAGCCGCGATTTCAGATTTGAAAAATCCCCCTCGCGCAGCTCCGTGTAAATGCCGTTGCGGTATCTCTTCGCGTAGTTCTGCACAAAATACGTGACGATCACCGCCGAGAGAACGCTGTCGCCGAAGAACTCCAGAACCTCGTTTGACTGGTAGGGTATCGCCACTCTCCCGTTCTGCTCGTTGCAGAAGCTCGTCCGCGTGAACGCCTGACGAAGAAGACTCCTGTCCCGGAAACGATAACCTATGATTTTTTCAATAATCTCCTCGTTTCCGTCAAATCCGTTGATTTCCTTTTTCATGTTTTCTGCCCGCCTTTCTTTTTTGTTTTTTCCCGCCTCCGGGAATTTCTCCGGCGCAAAGCAAAAGGCGCCGGGTTTACCGGCGCCCTTGAATTTTCGGAAAATACGGAAAAAGCCCGCGGCGAAAAAAAGATATAAGTATCGCCGCACGCCCCCTCCGAACCTATCCGTTTCACCCGTTATCACGGATGAAAGAGATAAACCCGAAAAGCGCCCTTGCCCGTGTATTTTAACATATCCGTCGCTATATGTCAA
>CALDMI010000280.1 GCA_937914815.1 uncultured Clostridia bacterium | reverse complement strand
CTGCCGTGCAAATCCGAAAATATTCGGGCATAAGACCCTCTTCGGCACCCTCGCGTGCTTCGCTTTTTCCCTCGGGGGAATATGCGTATTCAATTCGGTCCTTTCGGTCGGTCTGACATTCCCGATGCTCCTCTGTATAGCCGCCATCTCCGCAGAGGTGGAGCTTGTCTCCACCCGCGGGCTTGACAATATCACCGTCCCGCTCTCGACCTGCGCCCTCGCATATCTTTTCATGACGCTCCCCTCGGTGTGGGACTACATGGTTCCGATAATGCTGACCCCGCTTATCTGCGGTCTTGCCCTCCGCCTCGGCGCTCTTACCGTCGGCGGGCTCGTCGCCGCTCTCGCTGTCGATGTTGCCGTGTCGGTAACGCTCGGAAACGGCGGATTTATCGTCCTTCTTTTCTTCCTTGCCGCCGCCGTCGTGGCGGATAAGCTGAAGCACCGCTTCCGCCCTGCAACTGAGAGGGCGGAGAAGAAGGGGGCGAGGCGTGACGCCTATCAGGTGCTTGCAAACGGACTTGTGCCTGCCGCCTTTGCCATAGCCTATGTTGTGAGCGAGAGACCGGTGTTCGCCGCCGTCTTCGTCGCCTCGGTGGCAGAGGCAATGGGGGACACCCTCGCCTCCGGCGTCGGCGCCTTCTCCCGCGGCACCTTTGACCTCTTCCGGTGGAAGAAATGCAATAAGGGGCTCTCCGGCGGCATGTCCGTGATAGGGACCGCCGCCGCCGTCATAGGCTCCGCCGCCGTCTGCGCTCTCTCATATGCCCTCGGCGTCGTGCGGCTCCGCCCGGCGGCGCTCGCCCTTGCCGCCGCCGTTATCGGCGTCATGGTTGACAGCGCGCTCGGCTCGCTCATACAGGTGAAATACCGCTGTACAAAATGCGGCGAGATAACCGAGAGGGAGGAGCATTGCGGGAAGCCGACGGAGAAATACCGCGGGCTCGCCCTCGTCGATAACGACCTTGTGAACCTCCTCTCCGCGCTTGTCACCGCCGCGGTTGCAACTCTTCTTGCCGTCGGCGTCCGCTGAAAATAAAAAGATCGAGGGACCGTTACGCAGCACAGCAACCGTAACAGTCCCTCTTTTTATTTGTTTATCCGGGAATTAAATTCAGCCGTTGGTCTTGATGGAGTTCTCGTAGGACTCAACCATCTTCTTTACCATCTGACCGCCGACGCTTCCTGCCTCGCGGGCAGTGATGTCGCCGTTGTAGCCCTGCTTGAGGTTAACTCCAACCTCGTTAGCAGCCTGCATTTTGAAGTTTTCGAGTGCCGACTTTGCGCCGGGAACGGAAGTCTTCTTTGCCATAAGATCAAATCTCCTGTTTCGTTCTTTTTTTATTTTATATCATCGAGCCCGGGAAGACCAAACACATGGGGTACGCCTCGCACACTGTCGTCGCACGGAGTCCGCGGTAAAATGCACACTGCGAAAAAAGGAAAGACAAACCGCCGCAATGCCTGCCGGCACACCGTCGGACACCTTCGCGCAAATCGACCGTTATACTCCGTTGCCTTGGCGGGTCTCGATGCGCGAACCTTACGGAGATTCTGCGTGATTACCCGGCGCGGCAACTGCGGCGTCAACGGTGAACCCGTCAGCCCCGCGGCTCGACTCTTCCGACTCTGTTTCTATTTTACCATGTATCCGCCGCGATATAACAGAAAAAATTTACCAATCAAAAATACAGGAGGATTTTTATGAGATATGTCGTCTCGGATATACACGGTGAATACGGGCTTTTTTGCGCGCTCCTCGAGCGTATAGCCTTCTCGGACGGAGATGTCATGTTCGTATGCGGAGATATAATAGATAAGGGGGAAGAGTCCGTCCGCCTTGCAAAATACATCTCGGAGAGGGATAATATCCGCTGTATAATCGGAAATCACGAGCTTGCATTTCTGAAATTCTACCATTCGATACTTGAAACATCACCACAGGATTTTGACACCGTCCTGCAACAGCTGCAGGATTATTTCCCGAATGACGGAGATCTCCTTGACTGGGAGACCGTCGACTGGCTTGACGCCCTGCCGGAGTATATCGAGGATGAGGATTTTATCTGCGTCCACGCCGGTATACCGATAGAGGAGGACGGGAGCCTCCGCCCGCTTACGGAGGTCGAAACGGAAAACCTCGTGTATAACCGCCGCTTCAAGGAGCCGGGCGCCGTGCATAATGACCCGCGTTGCGTTTTTTTCGGTCATACACAGACCGATTGCATCTGCGGAGAGAATAAAATCCTCGGCTATCTCCGCCCGGGCGTCACCCGCCCGAAAAGCATAAGGGACTATTATAAAGTCCACCTCGATACCGGCGCATGGTCGTCCGGCACCCTCGGCTGCCTCTGTATAGATACCCTGAAAACCGTCTATGTGAAAAAGCGCGGGAAATAACGGGTTTTCAGAATATTTTTCGCAGGGCTTGCGGGTTTTTTAGATGTATGATATACTGAAAAAAATAAATACCGACCGCTTTCATTCCTTAATAATAACCGTGTCAGGAGATAAATAAATGCAGCGCAGTATACACTTGATTCCACAGCCGAAAACCGTAATTTCGGGAACCGGGAGCATATCGCTTGTTCCGACCGTCGGCGGGGATTTTCCCTTTTTCCATGAGACCCTCGCCGATTATGTCCGCCGTATTCTCGGAATTGTCTTGACAGAGGAAACACCCGGTGCGATCCGTTTCATAGCAGACAGCGCTTTTCCCGGGGAAGCCTATGCGCTGTATGCCGAAGACGGCAGAGCGGAAATCCATGCATCGACACCGGACGGCGCGCGAAACGGAATGTCAACGCTCCTGCAGCTCATATCAGCCGAAAAAAATGGGGAAGTCGTTGTTCCCGCCGTCCGTATTGAAGATGCACCGGATTGTGCCTTCCGCAGTATAATGGTAGACCTTGCGCGCTGTTTCCGCCCGCTTTCCTACGTTCTGTCATATATTGACCTGTGCGTTTTATATAAAATTCCCGTCCTGCACCTGCATTTCACCGATAATGAGAATTACACGCTTCCGAGCCGCCTGTTTTCCGCGCTTTCTACCCCGGGACACCATTATACATTTGCCGAGATCGACGCGCTGAACCGGTATGCCGCCTCGCGTGGAATTCATCTGATGCCGGAGATTGATGTGCCCGGTCATTGCAGGGCGTTTTGCGAGGGATACGGGGATATATTCGGAAAAGACGGAATTATCGCTTTTACCGCCGCGGCGATCGAGGCTATGCAGTGTTTGTTCTGTGAGCTTTGCGACATGTTCCCGGGCTCCGGGAGAGTCCATATCGGAGGAGACGAGGCGGCAATCGAAAAGTGGACGACTGATCCCGCCTGCCGCGACTATGCGCTGTCACAGGGGATCGATTTTGATATGGAGGATAAGCGCTTCCTTGCGGAGCGTATGCTTGCCGCTTTCGTAGAGAAAATGGCAGAGGCTGTTCTTTCAAAGGGACGGGTCCCTATGGCATGGGAGGGCTTTTCCGCCGCTGTAAACGGTTATGTCACAAGAGATGTACAGATTATGAGCTGGGAAAACTTTTATCAGACCACGCCGTCTCTTCTTGATGCCGGTTTCACCGTTGTCAACAGCTCGTGGAATCCGATGTATGTGGTCACGCCGGATACGTATTGGACACAGGAGGATGTATTCAACTGGAATATCCGCACATGGGAGGCGGTGCACCCGGACTCTCCTTACAGGGACAAAAAGTTTATCGCTCCGGATGCCGGACAGATTATCGGCGGACAATTGCTCGCGTGGGGGAGCTCCATTGCGGAAAATTGTCCCGATGAGGCGAGCGGAATTGAAATGGAGCGAAAACTGATAGCCGAGCGTGCACCGATGCTTGCCGAGAATACATGGAACATGGAAAAACGCCGGGATTATCCGGATATTTCCGCGGCTTACCGAAAAACAGACCTAATACGCAAAAAAATAGAAGGAGATTTCCGTTAATCTCCTTCTGCCGTAAAATCATGCATTCCCGCAAAATTCCACGGAACTTTGCGGGAATTATTCATTTTCTTTGATCCACGCGAGAATGTCCTCGTATGTCATTCCGCCCCCCGCAACAGAGAGCCCAACGCGCACAACCTCCTCGTTGCTCGGGCGGATTTTTATTCCGTTCACCTCGAGAAACGAGAGAAGAACATACATGCCGATGCGCTTGTTCCCGTCAACAAATGCGTGATTTGAAATGAGAGAGAAGCCGATACGCGCGGCTTTTTCTTCTTTTGTCGGATATAGCTCTTTTCCGTCAAAGGTCTGAAAGGCGGATTCCAGTGCACTGTCGAGAAGGTCAATGTCGCGCAGATTAGGGTCGCCGCCGGTCGCCTCTGCCATTATCTGATGGAGAAGTAAAACCTTTTCTTTGCTGAATTTTATCATTTTGCAAGTTCCTCAAAAGCCTTGCGGTATTCCCGCAGGATTCTCGCGGCGACAAAGTCTATTTTTTCGTCGTCGGTCATCTGTATCTCTGTGTCCTGCTCAATGTCGACGAGCTTGTATTTCGGCGTGTTGTTCTTGAAAATAATCACAGTGCCGAGCCGGTCTGCCGCTCTGGCAACCCGGGAAAAATTCTGATTTGCTTCGGAAATTGAAACAATCTGAGATGTGTCGATATTCACGGTTATGTCCTCCGTTAATCTTATTACATAAATATTATATATCAATTTTAGGATATTGTCAACCTATTTTGACATAAACAGCGAACTCTTTATACTATCTCCTCTATAAATATAATAACCCGAAAAGGCAGCCCGGAATGTGGGGGAACATTCCGGGCTGTACTATTTAGGTCTCGTCCGCGAGGACATCGGGGAG
>CALDMI010000279.1 GCA_937914815.1 uncultured Clostridia bacterium | reverse complement strand
CCGTATGCTCGGTTCCGTCATAGGTAAAGGGATTTGAGTAGCTCCACTTCACCGCCGACATATTTATCTTCGCCTTATTTATCGTCCACGACAGGTCGCCGACGGTATCTGTCAGCTCGTAATTGTCGGAGTCATAAGTGAATGTTACGCTTGCGGTATAGTTTCCGGCTTTTGTCGCCGTGTTGCCCGCGTAGGTCGCGGTGACAAGCTCGGGAAGATTTTCAAGAGTTACCGTATGCTCGGTTCCGTCATAGATAAAGGGATTTGTATAGCTCCACTTCACCGCCGACATATTGATCTTCGCCTTGTTTATCGTCCACGACAGGTCGTTTACGGTATCTGTCAGCTCGTAATTGTCGGAGTCATAAGTGAAGGTTACGCTTGCGATATAGCTACCGGCATTTGTTCCTCTGTTTCCGGTTATTGTCGCTGTGACAAGCTCCGGGAGATTTTCAAGGGTTACCGTATGCTCGGTTCCGTCATAGGTAAAGGGATTTGAGTAGCTCCACTTCACCGCAGACATATCTATACTGCCCTTCCCTATCTCGACGGTTATCTCACGGGAGGTCGCAGTGCTTACACCCGAGACGGAGGCGAGAGATACCTCGCAGGTGTAGACACCGCTGTCTGCGACGGTCGTAAGGTCAAGATAGGATTTTGTCGCGCCTTCAATGAGGACGCCGTCCTTGTACCACTTATAAGCAAAGTGCGGGTCCTGCACCGCGGCAGAGGCTCTCACAAATATACGGTGAGATGTGCCGTCGTACTTTACATTGATGTCTCCACTGTCTGTAAGCTCAATTCCGAGGAGAACGGGAGTAAGAGTCACATCCGCGTCCGGCATCTCGGTAACGGCATTTCCGTCAGCGTCGACCCAGTCGAGAACGGTGAGCCCCTCTATCTCCGGGGCGAAGAGCCCTATATCGGCGCCCGCGGGGAGAACGCCCTTACGGATTGTCTCGCCGTTATAGACATACTCAACCTTGTTTACCTTCGGAGCGTCAAGTGTCACATCAAGGGTAAGGCTGAACTCGGTCTCGCGGAAGAAGGAGGCGATGAGCGCCGCCTTTGACGCGCTTATCGGCTCGAGGAACTTCTCGACATTGACGGTGAAGCTCCCCTTTGCGGAGAACACGCCGCTACCCTCATAGAAGTCCATAACGGTTACCGTGCGGTACTTCTCGGGGAGCATCTCAAAGTAGGTCTCGAATATGCGGCAGAGCTTATTGTAGTAACGCTCGTATTCCGCAACCTTTGCGACTATCTGCTCGTTTGTGAGATTGTCAAAATCAATTCTTCCGGCGAAGAGTTTCTTGCACTCCTCTATGTACTTGTTCCCGCTCTGAAGCGCGCCCTCGAAGTCCACCTTACGGAGAAGCTCAAGAACATCGTCAAATGTCAGAGTCTCATAGAACGCGTACATCTCGTCGCCGTCCTTTGTAAGAGCGGCAAAGAGCTTGTTCTTCAGGTTATCGGACAGCTTCGTCGTGTCGCATGCGCGGAGAAGAAGCTCTGAGAACTTCATGGGCATATTCACGCCTATGACATACGCGCCGTCGCTGTCACGGGAGACGGAGAGATGATCGGCTATCAGCTTCATTCCCTCTCTTATTCTCGTGCAGTCTCCGTCAAACCCGAGGGTGAAGGAGAGGTCGCGCACGCCGAACACGGTGTCAAGCGAGAGCTGCCATGTCAGGTTCATCTCGCTGTCTGTCATGTCCGCAATCTCCGAGGGTCTCGGAAGGTCGGCTATGAGGCTCTTCAGCGAGGAGACGTTGAAATATCCCTGCGAATAGACATCAAGCCCGTCAACGCTCAGGGCGTTTACGGCGGATATGAGGTTACGGAGAGTATAGACGGTCTTTTCAACGGTCCCGTCTGCACCTGCGGCGTCGCTCTCCGCCTTTTTAACGGCGTCGGTGACCTTCGTCACAAGTGCTTCCTTCTCCTCTTCCGTGCCCTCGACGAGGTCGGAGGCATAGACCTTATCCCAGTCTATCGCGAGAAGCTCCTCATATGTGAAGCCTGTCTCGGCGAGAAGGGGCATCAGGGTGTTCACATCAACATCGTTTACCGACTTGATGTTGTACTTCGACAGTATACCGCGTATCCACTCGGTATTTGTTATCTCGCTGTCGGGTACATCGGAGGTCGTCGTCCCCGCGGGGTACTTATCGGTATTCTCGCGGATTATTGTTTCCTTGACCTCCTCCTTGACAGACGCCTTGAGTTCTTCCTTATCTCCGACCACTATCTTCGTGAGAACCGAAGTTATATGGTCCTTGAGAGCCGAAATGTCATTGCGCGTCAGGTCAAAATAGGATTTCACGCTCGGATTGAGCGTGACGGTGAGGTTGCCCTCGGTATAGTCGATGGTATACCACTTCGTCTCGTCGTGTTCATCCGACGAGGTCTCACCCGATGCGGCGAACGACACCGCGGCGAGAGACGCGAAAACCATCAGAGTCATGAGCAGAACCAACACCGCTGCTTTGAACTTTGTGAGTTTTTTCATTACCTTACCTCTCTATAAAGTCATAATTTCACTCATCGCGCGGGAATATACGCCCGCGCTATTATGCTGATTACCATTATAGCAGTAAACGCATGCAAAATCAAGAGGATAGAATAAAAAAGACACGCCCCCGCCGCTTTTTTCGGTAATCCGTACAAAGCGAGGGCATGTCTTTTGTTGAAATGTGCTCAATATAGGGGTATTTTTAATCACGGGGTACCCCGTTTTTCCTGCCGGAGGAGAGTTTTTTCCTCTTTCTCGCACCATTTGCCAGTATGACGGCGGAGGGGATAAGC
>CALDMI010000278.1 GCA_937914815.1 uncultured Clostridia bacterium | reverse complement strand
AAGGAAGAGATAATCCCCCCCGTCGGTGAAGTACCGCCGGATATAAACATCGGGCGAAAACAGATAGTTTATGTCGCATATAATGATGTCGCAGAGCTCGGAGTATGCGAGCGAGAGCTCATGCGGACATAGCCTGTATTTTTCGGCTACCGTTTCTATCTCCCCGGCGCCTACTACCGGCAGGTCCATTTTGAAGAGCTCAAGTACCGCGTCCGGCAGTGCCGTCATGTCGCACCTCGGACAGGCGTCACGGTCGGTGCGGCAGAGGTTCCCCTCGGGGCAGAGCCGCTCTTTCGCGGAGAGTATCACGGAGCGAAGGCTCGTCCCGCGGGAGGAGAAGAGTGAAAGACAGTCGCGCGCCGCCTCCGCCGTCGTTGTTTTCGGCGTCAGATAGAATACCTTTGTGACAACCCCGTTACCGAGCGCGCGGAGCGCGGGGTAGAGGACCGAGACGGTTTTTCCTGTCCCCGTCGGCGCACAGGCGCAGAGCGTCACCCCGCGGCATATACTGCGATAGGCGGTCTGCATAAACTCACGCTGACCATCGCGCACCGCGGGGTAGGGAAAACGCACGGCGGCGAGGGAGGGGAGCCTCGTCTTTATCCGCTCAAGCTCCGGCACGCCGTATCTTTCGGCTGCCGCGCGGCATTTTTCAAAAAAGGCTGTGAGCTTTTTTATGTCGACGGTTTCCATAGCGTCGGACACCGTGCCGTCGCCCGCAATGTACCGTACGGTGATATGCACCTCAGTGAGCCCGTCCGCACATGCGAGGAGGTAGCCGAGGATAAAGCCCTCGGCTCTCATATCCGCCTCCTGTGCCTTACCGGGGTGGCGCCTGCCGGAGGGCAGACGGGAGAGGAGAAAGACCCCACCGTCGCATGCGGCGGCTGTCGCGGTTATGACACATTCGTCACCGGAGAGGGTGAGTGGCATGACAAGCTCGCGGGCGCTCACCCCGTCGCCGAAGGCGCGCGCCGCCTCCTCTGCTGCCGCCCGCCCGTCCTCGGGCTTTACGGAGTCGGGAATACGGGCGATTTTCCTGTGTGCGAGAGATATAAGCTCGGCTGTACCGACGGATATTTTCCCGTCGTCGGCTATACGCATACGGTATTCCTCCTTCCGTTTTTTCGGTCGTTCGCGCGGTCGCGGCGCCGCTTCATTATCGGAGTTTATTTTAGCACACATACCCCGAAAAGTCAATAAAAGGCGCGCGCACCAAAAATAAATTATTGACTTTACGGGCGCGTAATGCTATCATTACATCAGAACATGCGGCGGGGAGGTGTAGTATGCTTACAACAGAAGAAAAAGGGCGCGTACTTGAGATACTCGCGCCGCTTATCTCACACCCGCGGGTGCAGGAGATGAAAGAGTACATACAGCACGGCGATGTAACGACCTATGAGCACTGTATGACCGTCGCCGCAGAGTGCTATGAATATGCCCTCCGGCACGGGAGCCGGGTGAATATCGAGGCGCTTGTCCGGGCGGCGTTCCTTCACGATTTCTATCTTTACGACTGGCATGAGAGGGGCGACGGCTCCCACCGTCTGCACGGCTTTCGCCATGCGCGCCGCGCCGCGGCAAACGCCCGGCGTGAGTTCGGGATAAGCCCTCTTGAGGACAGGATAATCCGCTCCCACATGTGGCCCCTGACCTTCTTCACATTCCCAAGGTCGCGCGAGGGGTGGATACTCACCTACATAGACAAAAAGGTCTCCTGGCGGGAGACCTTGAATCAGAGAAAACGGAAGTATGTGACTCCCGGAAAATAAATCACACCACCCGGTGCAGCGGCGCGAAAACCGTACACGGGGTGGTGCTTTTTGCACTTTTTCGCGGTTTTTACCGGGGAAGTCGGCGCGGCGCTTGCCGTGATCCGGGCATAAGCCTTGTCGGATCCCCGGCGCCCTTACTGCGCGTTCTTTACTTTCTCCGCCTCGGCACGGTAGTACTCTCTTTTTGCCGAGAACGCGGAGAGCAGCCGCGCCCGCGCCCGGAGCCATTCGGCAATGTCACAGCGCGAGTAGTTGTATCCCCGCGCATAACCGCGAAAGCCTATTACCGGCAGGGCGGAGAGCTTCAGAATACTGTCTATCACAGTCGCCGCGTCGAGATCCGGCTTCGCCGACAGGACCACCGAGACGGTGAGCGTCATGCAGAGGGTGGAGGGAATGAGACGGATTAAAAGTCGGAGAAATTTTGTTCTTGATGGGTCCCATATCTCTTTTCCCCGGCTCCTCCACCCATAGGAGAGGAGCGCCCCCGGCGTGAGCCGCAGGGGGGTCTGCCGCGCCGCCCGGCGCACCGCGCGGCGGAGCTTTTTGTCTCCGGCTTTGCCGCCGCCCTCCGCCGCCTCGTAATCCCGATAGGAATAGCCGTATGAGAACATTATTTTTTCTCTCCGCGCCCGCAGCTCCTCCTTTACATAGTCGGAGCAGAAGAGGCGCAGGGCGGGGAGGTCGGAGCCGTCCGTGCGTTCCGTCTCCTTATCGTAGAGCGCCTTTGCCGCGCGGTAGCTCTCGGACTCCTCGCCGAGCCGCTCGCCCGCGTCTTCAAGGGAGAAGTACATTATGTAGGACGCCGCGAGCATCATAAGGAGTGTGAGCGTGAAGCTCTGGACGCCCATGTCCGAGAGATTTATGTCGGTAAAGGTGACAAGACAGGCGACTATCGCGGTTATCAGCGCTATGACCTTGCCCGCGTTTGCACAGAGGCGGGCGTAGGTCTTTTTCATTATGTCGCTTGACTCAAGGAGGCTTTTTTCAAAATCGCTTTTCATTCTTTCTCTCCTGTGCCCGCGCCGCCGCTATCTGTACACGGGGTGCCGCTTATTTGCGTGATTTCCGCTATATCCTGTCCTGCCGCACCGTCGCTCTCTGCGGCTTTTTCTGCGTTCTCTCCGCTTCTTTCGACGCCGCCTTTTGCGGCTTTCCCGCCGCCGCTTTCGGCGCGCGGGGCGTTGTCTCTTCTGTCGTCATTCATTCCGGCGAGCTTATAGAGAAGAGTACAGGCGAGGTTTCCGACTAGCCCGAAGAAGGCTATTACCGTGACCTGCTCCGCAATTTTCGAGAGGGCGAAAAATGCGATAAATACGAGAAACCACACGAGGGTGACGCTCGGTGAGCGGAGGTATTTCTTCACCGTGTTACGGAGCGGGAGCGCGGAGAGAATAAGGAGCGTGAGCGCGAGCCCGGAAAGAATATACTCTCCGCCCCGCGCCCGCCAGAGCGGGAAGTAGGCGAGCGTCGCGGCGGCGGGCGGCACCGTCGCCACTATGGTACCCGCCGCGCGCAGAATAAACTTCTGCCGTCTTACCATGTTATTTTTCCTCCGTTCCTCCGCTGACGGCGGCGACGAGGTCGCGCATCTCCTTTGCCCGCTCGGCTATCTCATCCTTGCGGAACTGCGGCAGGGAGGTCGACATGAATATATCGGAGAGCATGTTTATCTGCTCGAGGAGAATCTTTGTAAGGGTCTTCTTGTCGTACCCCTCGCTCTCGAGCGTGCGGAGCCGCTCCGACGTCTCCTCTCCGGCGCGCTCAATGGTGCGGAGCGCATCGGAGAAACCGTCGAGCACCTTTCTGACCCCCGCTATCGCCTCCTCCGTCACCGCCCGTGCCTGCTCGGTTCCGGTGCTTATGCTGTTCGTCGCGCCACCGATGGCGCCGAGCCCGTCGCGCAGCAGCGGTATCAGCCCGCGCCTGTAAGCGAGGGCGACGGCTACCGTTCCTATGAATGAGAGGGTGGAGAAGATCTCCCCGGCGTGCGATACGAGGTATGAGTAGATTTCCCCGAAAATCCCGCCGGAGGCTCCGGCATTATCGTCGGCGGTGCCTTCGCCGTTTTCACCGTCGGTTCCGCCGCCGTTTTCATCGTCACCCGCATTGTCCGATTTGCCGCTGCCGTCCGCATCTTCGGGGCTGTCCGCGCCTTTATCTGCGTCGGGCGCTTCGGTGTCAGCGGCGGTTGTTATGTCCGCAGCATTATTTTCCGTGTCGGCGGTGTTCCCGGGTGCGGTGTCGGAGCACCCGGCTTCGTCGGCTGCCCCGGATATGTCTTCCGTGCCGCCGTCATACGCCGCGGCGGGGAGGAGCACTGCGGTGAATATCATGATGAGCACCGCGAGCACTGAAATGATTTTTACACTTGTTTTCTTTATCATGTTTTTTTCCTTTCCGGCGTCAGAAGAGATTTTTACCGAACACGCCGATTTCGGTTCCGTCGACCCGCCGCTCGAGATTACGGACGGCGCAGAGCGTCTCGGCGGTTATCCGCACGAGAGCAAAGAGAAGATTTTCCGGGTCGGCTATTGTGAGGTTACAGCCGTCGTAGCTGACTACCGATAGGCGGGTATTTCCGCTGTCACCGACGAGCCGAAGTATGTAATCCCCCTCCGGGTATCCGGAGAAGCGCAACGTCGCCGCCCC